>NZ_JBSXNN010000021.1:0-47515 GCF_056857635.1 Vreelandella sp. L-15
GCCGCCGTCGCCCAATAAATTGGCCTCCTACTTCTTTTGTTAAGGCGCTTCGCTACCCATCATCTCAATGAGGCGTTCTTGGCTGGGGAGGCCTTGGATTCGGTCAATGCGCACAGTGCCGCCTTCAGCCTCACGTTGGAAAGCGCTGGTGGGGGTGGCGTAGAGGCCTAGCTCTTCAAAGAGCTGGTTGTTGGCGTAGACCTGCTCTTCGATATCCCGTGGCTGTGCGCTGGGGGAGAGCTCATCACCTTCACTGTGACGGTGCAGGGCAGCGGAGGGGTCGTCAGCGCCGAGAATGGTAGCGGCTAACGCAGGGCTATTGGGGGCGAGAATGCCGACCATAATATGGCGTAGCTGAACCTCGCCAGCCTCTACCCAAGGGCGGGTTTGTTGCCACAGCTGACGGCAGTAAGGGCAGTTGGCGTCGGTGAAGGTGTAGATGACGCGTGGGGCATCCGGGTCGCCATCCTGAATCCAGCGGCTCTCTTCAAGCAGCTTCCAGGTTTCGGCCTCTAAGGGTGCCCGTACGTGCTCGTCAAGCTGTGCTTCCGTCAGGTTGCTACCTTCGCTATCGACTAGCGTGCCGATAATGGCGTGCTCTCCATCTGGCGTTAAATAAATCGCCATATCCTGGCCCTGAGCGCTGGCCCCAAAGCCGCGCATTCCCCCGGGCGCCTCAAATTGCCCGTGAATGGTTAAGCCCTGGTTGGCCAGCGCCTGCACAGGCGCTGGTAGCTCGTCGGCATGGCTGGCTGCCGCTGCGCTACCCAGCGCGGCAAGTAAAGCGAAACGGCCAACATGGGGTAAGAAAACACGTTGCATAGCACTATCCTTATGAAAACGGCTTGGTGTGGGTGCCGCGAGGCAAAATATATTAGCGAATACGCGAAAGGCCATCTTGCAAAGTGGCGCGGGAAAGCTCGCCAAAATGGGTGCTCACGAGCTGTCCATCCGCGTTGTAGTAAAGCGTTGTGGGCATGGCATGGGCTCCGGTGGTTTGACCCAGGGCATTGCTCGGGTCTTGCCATACATTCTTCAAATCAAAGCCGTGTTCGCTCATAAACGCATGAATGTGTTGAAGGCTTTCACCTTGGTTAACGAACACAAAGGTAATGTCCTGCGCTTGTTGCTGGGCCTCTTCAAACACCGGCATTTCACGAATACATGGCGGGCACCAACTTGCCCATAGGTTAACTACCATGGGCTTTTGCTCCTGCTGAGCAAGTTTGGGCAGGGTAATAGGCTCGCCGTTGAGCGTAGCAAGCGGAGTAGTGGGCAGTGGGCGTGCCTGCTGTTCGATCAGTAGCGTACTGCCAGCTGTCAAGCCCCAGGCTAAACCACCTACCAAAAGCGCCCCGGCAAGCGGCACTCGTTGGCGCGGTGAGCGCCATATTGCCCATCCGGCGTAGCTAAGGCCCGCCACTATGCCACCGAGTATATCGAAGCCGCCATCGCGAATATCTAGGCGCGATAGCAAGCTGTCATAGTCGCTCCAGTAACGCACAACAAAGACGAGGCGTGCGGCCACCAGCGCCACAAATAGCAGGGTAAATAACGTATCGCTGACCGCCACGCGATGCCGCTGGCCAATAAGCGCACCCGCTAGCAGGGCCAGTAAAAAGGCAAATCCAATCATCAATTGATGCAGACTAAACCCCATGGGGCCAATCGCAACGCTTTGCTGCAACATAGTCACTCACGCTTTCACCAGTGGTTTAGCGTGAGTGTGTCAGAATAAGATTATTTAACGATTATCTCTCGTTGCCCTGAGTCGTTATGTCGCAAGCCTTATGCTTCAGCAGCCAGCCAGCGTACGGCATAGGGCGGCAGTGTTTCTTCGTGGTGAGCTGTCAGCGGGTCTAGCGGCTGCCAATGGTGCTGGGTAAGCGCTTGGTTCAGGGCATCGCCTGCGTGAGCGAGGTCAAACTTACTATCGGTGACGTTATACAGCGCGAGTAGGCGTCGCCCGTTACGGAGTGGCCCGCGCTCAATGGCTAGCAGCTCGGGTGGCGTGTCTATCACGCGCTGTGGCGCGTTGGGGTGAAAGCAGGGCTCTTGGCGACGCTGCTCTAGTAGCCGATGAAGGGCATGGAAAACGTCATGGGTGGGGGTGGAAGGGCTCTCCAGCAGCAGTGCCAGCTCATCAAGCTGCCAGCGGCGACGGTTAATCGAGCGTAAGCGGCCGCTGCGCTCCACGCCTTCGACATCATTTAGCGTGCCGGTGAGCGTATGGATATAGAGTGCGGGTATTCCTTGTAGGCTGAGCATGATCGCTTGGCTGCATAGAAAGCGCGCAATTTGCCACGGGTCTGGCCCGCGGCGGGTGCCGCACATGGCCTCAAACCAGGTAATGTTGATTTCGTAGGGTGTGTCGCTGCCATCAGGGTTGCTGCGCATGCTGACAAAGCCACCAAAACGATGCATCAGTTCCAGTAGCGCGTCGCGTTCATGGTCAGGCAACAGGCCTTCTAACGGCCGTACGCCAATACCGTCGTGGCTCGCGGTGAAGTTTAAGTAGGTGCACTGTTCAGGCAGCACCGGCAAGCTGTTTAACCACGTTTGCAGCGTCGTCGCTTCACCGCGGGTTAGGGTGTGCAGCAGCAGGGGCGGCAGGGCGAACTGGTACACCATGTGGGCTTCATTGGGCGCGCCTTCCGCTAATCGCTCCAAGCCAAAGTAGCTGATGTTTTCGGCATGGGGCACGTTAGTTTCGGTGATCAGCAGCGTGCCGGGGGCTATTTCATCCACGATGGCGCGAAGTAAGCGCACAACTGTATGGGTTTCCGGCAGGTGAATGCAGGAGGTGCCCAATCGCTTCCACAAAAACGCCACCGCGTCCAAGCGAATAATGCGCACCCCTTGCTGTAGGTAGAACAGCAGAATACCCACGAACTCTAGCAACACATCCGGGTTTTCGAAGTTGAGGTCTATTTGGTCTTCCGAGAAAGTCGCCCACACGTGGCGCGTACCCCGGCGCGTAGAGATCGGCACTAGAAGTGGGCTACTGCGCGGGCGGGTGACTTGGGAGACATCGGTATCCGGATCCACTTCGATAAAGTAGTCGCGACCGGGCAGGCTGCCGGCCAGGTAATCCACAAACCAGAGCGACTCTCTGGAGACATGGTTCAGCACTAAATCAGCCATCAAGTCATAGTGGCTGGCTAGCGTTTGGATATGCGCCCACTCGCCCAGCTCGCTATTGACCTCGCGGTAGTGAATCACCGAAAAGCCGTCGTCGCTGCTCCAGGGGAAAAAGGGCAGTACGTGAACCCCGCTAATGGCATCCCCCAGATAGCGCTGTAGAAAAGTATCCAGCACCGCTAAAGGCGGCGTACCTTCATCCAAGATGGAATCACCGTAACAAATGACCCACTGATCTTTTTCGCTCCATGTTGGTGCATCGTGGCCCGCCGTGTTAGCGGGTGGGGAAGCCGTCGAGGCGGTACGAAAATTCGCAAGATGCTGGTCAATACGCCGCTGTACTTCCCCCGCACGGGGGCCATACAGGTGGGTAAGGTAGTGGTGAACGGTCTGCTCGAAAGGGGTCATAAAGGGCGTCCTATAAATCAACCTTCGACAAACGCTGCAGCTTGTGTGCCAAATCGTTACAATACCGTGTTGATACGCGTTGTATAACACAGCTACGCCGTAAGGGCAGCGATAAGGCTGCCGCTGACAATAGGCGATAAAACAGTTTATAAAATGGCGAATAACGGGCAGGGCATGAAGCCTTGTAGCGCTTTTTATTCGTATAGGCTGACACGTTGCACGTACAGCTACTAGTGCGTACTGATAATAGGTTGACTGCCATGCATTGCCCTTTTTGTGGTGCAAATGATACCCGAGTGACAGATTCCAGGCTGGTGGCGGAAGGCGACCAGGTGCGCCGCCGCCGTCAGTGTGCCAACTGCCAAGAGCGTTTTACGACTTATGAAACCGCTGAGCTGATTATGCCGCGGGTCGTAAAATCCGACGGCTCTCGCGAGAGCTTTAATGAGGCGAAACTACGCGACGGTATGCTGCGCGCGCTGGAAAAGCGCCCGGTAAGCGCTGAAGCGATTGAAGTGTCGGTAGAGCGTATTCGCCAGACGCTGCGCGCCCGTGGCGACCGTGAAGTCAACGCGCGTGAGATTGGTGAAGCGGTGATGAAAGCGCTGCGTAGCTTGGATCAAGTGGCCTATATTCGTTTCGCCTCGGTATATCGTAAATTTCAGGATTTAGACGAGTTCCGGGCGGAAATCGACCGCCTCTCCCAAGAGCCCACGGATGAGCCAGAGGGCAGTGGGACACAGCACGGAGCATCGTAATGGGTGAATTCTCCACCGCCGACTATCGCTACATGGCTCGCGCTATCCAGCTAGCCAAACGCGGGCTTTATACCACCGACCCCAACCCCAGGGTGGGGTGTGTGATGGTGCACTTTGATGGCAGCGCGGAAGGCAGCATTGTGGGCGAGGGATACCATGTGCGTGCGGGAGAACCCCATGCAGAAATTCACGCCCTAAAGGCGGCAGGCAGCGCCGCCCAGGGTGCCACTGCTTATGTCACGCTAGAGCCTTGCTCACATACCGGGCGAACAGGGCCCTGCGCGCTGGCGCTGGCGCAAGCGGGTGTTGCGCGCGTGGTGGTGGCGATGGGGGACCCTAATCCCCAGGTCGGCGGTGGCGGTATTGAGTATTTGAAAGCAGCAGGCATTCAGGTGCAGGTAGGCCTGTTGGAAGCAGATGCCCGGGCGCTGAATCCGGGCTTTATTTCCCGTATGGAGCGTCAGCGCCCCTTTGTGCGGCTGAAAATGGCGATGAGCTTGGATGGCCGTACCGCCATGGGGTCGGGGGAGTCCCAGTGGATTACCGGCCCGCAAGCGCGCACCCAAGTGCAGCGGCTGCGCGCCCGCTCAAGCGCTATTCTGAGCGGCGTGGAATCTATCATTATGGATGATTCACGCTTAACGCTGCGTGCCGACCAACTGGCACTGGATAACGCCGCCGAGATCGTGCAGCGCCAGCCGCTAAGAGTGATCTTGGATTCGCGCCTTCGTTTACCGCTTGCCGCGGCCTGCCTACGAGAGCCAGGGCGCACGCTGATTATCACCACCGATCAGCATAGCGAAGAGAAACGGCGTAAACTGGCGGCGGCGGGTGCTGAGATTCAGGTGCTGCCTGCCGAAGGCGGTCGTATTGCGCTGGCTGACATGCTGCGTTGGCTGGCGGATAATGAGCAGGTTAACGAGCTGTTGGTAGAGACCGGCGCAACGCTAGCAGGAGCGTTACTGGAGGCGAATTTAGTCGACGAGCTGCAGCTATTTGTCGCTCCTACGCTATTAGGCGGTGAAGCAAGGCCACTATTTGCACTGCCGGGAATTACCCAGATGGCCGATCAGAAACGCTTGACGATTAAAGAGTCGCGAACCGTTGGGCAAGACTGGTGGATCACCGCCACCCCTCACGCTGACTAGCGCAAGCCGTCATTGCAAGGTACCCTGACGCCCGAAATCGCATACGATGCGACCACATTTTTTGGAGATTCCATGGCGCACTCCTCTTCTGAGGGCTTATCCCCTATCGCTGAGCTGGTGGACGATATTCGCCAGGGCAAAATGGTGATTCTCATGGATGATGAGGATCGCGAGAATGAAGGTGATATCATCATGGCCGCCGAAATGGTGAAGCCTGAGCATATCAACTTCATGGCACGCTACGCGTGCGGCTTGATCTGTATGCCGATGACCCGTGAGCGCTGCGAGCAGCTCAACTTGCCGCTGATGGTACGGGACAACGGCTCAGGCTTTGGCACCAAGTTCACGCTCTCTATTGAGGCAACCGAAGGCGTCACGACCGGTATTTCAGCGGCTGACCGCGCGCGCACTGTGCAGGCAGCCGTTGCACCGAATGCCAAGCCTTCGGACATCGTTCAGCCAGGGCACATTTTCCCGCTGATGGCCGAGCCGGGCGGCGTGCTTCGCCGTGCCGGTCATACGGAGGCGGCCTGTGATTTGGCAGCGCTGGCAGGCTTTGATCCCAGCGGTGTGATTTGTGAAATTATGAACGATGACGGCAGTATGGCGCGTCGTCCGGAACTGGAAGTGTTTGCGAAGACGCATGGTATTAAGATGGGCACCATTGCCGATCTGATCCACTACCGTATTGTGAACGAGCAAACGGTGGACCATATAGAAACCTCTCAGGTGTCGACCGTTCACGGCAAGCTTGCGCTACATGTGTTCCGTGATCGTATTCAAGGTGCGCACCATTTGGCGCTGGTAAAAGGGCAGCCGACGCCGGAGCAGGCCACCACCGTACGTGTGCACCTTGCCGATACGCTGCGCGACGTGATGGGCTTAATGAAGGGTGAGCAGTGTCGGTGGGATGCCAACCGCGCTATTCATGAAATTGCCCAAGCCCAGGCCGGTGTGTTTGTACTGATTGATGATGGGCGTCCTAATCAAGATTTGAAAGACCAGCTAGATATCTTTCTGGATCGCGTACGCCAGCCGCGTACCAGCGACTCAGACGGTTCTGGCAACTACTTAACGATTGGTACTGGCTCGCAGATTCTGCGCCACTTAGGCGTTGGTAAAATGCGGCTACTCAGCTCTCCGTGGAAATTCTCAGCGCTCTCTGGGTTTGGTCTTGAAGTAGTCGAGCGCCTGGGGCCCAATGACACGGCGTATGAGCCAACTTTTCAGCAGGAATAAATTGATGCAACCCCTTTCGCAAATTGAAGGCACTTTTGTAGACGTTGATGGACGCTATGTCATCGTGGTGGGCCGCTTTAATCACCACGTGGTCGATAGCTTGGTGGAAGGTGCCGTCGATAGCCTGACACGCCACGGTGTGGATGTGGAAAATATCCATATCGTTCATGTGCCGGGCGCGTGGGAACTGCCCCTGGCCGTGAAGCGTGTACTCAATGTGATGAAGCCGGATGCGGTGATTGCCCTCGGTGCGGTCATTCGTGGCGGCACGCCACATTTTGAGTACGTGGCGGGTGGCTGCAACACGGCTATTAACCATCTCCAACTTGAGTTTGATACGCCCGTAGCCAATGGCGTATTGACCGTTGAGTCTATTGAGCAAGCCATTGAGCGTGCAGGCACCAAAGCCGGTAATAAAGGCACCGAAGCGGCGATGGCCGCGATGGAAATGGTGTCTCTGCTGCGCGCGCTGCCGGTAGGAGATTCTCAATGAGCGAGCGTCGTGAGCGCAAGCCCTCTGCGGCACAGCAGGGGCGTCACGCCGCAAGGGAGTTAGCGGTACAGGGGCTTTACCAGTGGCAGATGACCGGTAAGTCCATTACCACGATTGAAGCTGAGTTTCGTAGCCAAGTGGCTGACGATGACTTAGAAGATCATGAGAACTGGGTAAAGGTCATGGAAATCGCGGACAAAGCGCTGTTCCATGAGCTACTGCATAACACGGTGCGTTTCAAAACCGAGCTGGACCGTGAAATTGCCCCATTGCTTGATCGCCGTTTGGAAGATTTGGACGCGGTGGAGCTGGCGATTCTTCGTCTCGGTGCTTACGAGCTTTCCCGGCGAATGGAGGTGCCTTACCGCGTAGTGATTAACGAAGGCGTTGAGCTGGCAAAATCATTTGGCGCCACCGACGGCCATAAATACGTGAATGGCATTCTCGATAAGTTGGCAAACCGCTTACGAAGTGCCGAAGTCAGCGCCCGCCGCTTGTAAGCGGGCCGCCTGATCAAGCGTTTAAGGGGCCTTTGTGCTTGCCGAATTCGATCTGATTCGACGTTACTTTATGTCGCCGCAGGAGGCACAAGCGACAGATGGCGTTGCCCTAGGATGCGGCGATGACGCCACTCTATTGGTACCCCAGGCGGGGCAGCAGCTGGCGGTGAGTGTTGATACATCCGTCGTCGATGTTCACTTTCCCCACGATGCCCCCGCCTATGCGATAGGACACCGAGCGTTAGCCGTGGCACTCAGCGACTTAGCCGCGATGGGGGCTAAGTCGCGCTGGTGCTTGATGGCTATCACCTTGGATCAGCGCGCCTTTAAAGATGACACTGCCGCTGAGCAGTGGCTTGCCGATTATGCCAGCGGTTTTCACACGCTTTGTCAGCAGCACGCGACGACACTCGCTGGAGGCGATGTTACCTCTGGCGCGCTCAGCATTAGCGTCACCGTGATGGGCGAAGTGCCTACTGGCACGGCTATAACGCGTTCGGGCGCGCAGGTGGGCGATGTGGTGGCCGTGACCGGTGCATTAGGTGGCGGTGCTGGCGGGCTAGCGTTGTGGCAACAGGGTGAACGCGACCTGAAACACCCGTTGCTACAGCGCTATCTCTTGCCTCAGCCCCGGCTAAAGGCCGGCATTGCGCTACGCGGATTGGCCACAGCGGCGATGGATATCTCCGATGGCCTGCTAGCGGATCTGGCGCATCTGCGGGAAGCGTCCCAGGTAGGTGTCGCTTTGCAGCCCGACTCGCTACCCCTAGCCGAAGGATTAGCCGAAGTGCTGGGCAGCGAAGCGGCCTTAACCGCAGCGCTATCTGGCGGTGATGACTACGAACTGCTGGTGACACTACCTCCCTCCCAGGTTGCTCAAGCGCAAATGCAGCTGGCCGAGTTAGGCCTTTCGCTTAGCATTATTGGCCGCTGCACCGAAGCGCTTGGGGTGGCGGGAGTGCCTGTAGAAGGGGCGACTGGCTGGCAGCATTTTCGTGGGGGTGACCAATGAACCGAGCACCGGCGAGCGTCTGGCGGCGCCCCACCCACTTTTTTGCTTTTGGCCTCGGCAGTGGCACGGTGCCTTGGGCACCGGGTACCTTTGGTACTCTGGCTGCGATTCCTTTCTACTGGATGATGGCCGACCTGACGCTAGGCTGGTACCTAGGCATTGTGCTGGCAGCCTTTGTGGTTGGCGTATGGCTTTGCGATAAAACGTCTCATGACCTGGGGGTGCATGATCACTCAGGGATCGTATGGGATGAGTTTGTTGGTTACTGGATTACCATGGCAGCGGTTCCTTTCTCCTGGGAGGCAGCGCTGTGGGGGTTTGTGGTATTTCGCATCTTCGATGTCTTTAAGCCATGGCCCATTCGCTGGGCTGACCGCCGAGTAGCCGGTGGCTTTGGCATTATGATTGATGATGTGATGGCAGGGGTCTACGCCTGGAGTACTATGCACCTTTGGTTTTGGCTGCATTAAGTTAAGCCTGCGCATCAACTGCTATGCTGACTGTGTTGCACGCCTACTGCTTGTATGGAGAGAAGCCTTCTTGGCGAGGCTATTCAAGGAGATAGCATGCGCAAGGAACGTTTGATCGTGCCTATCCTCGCGGCCGTGGCCGTGATCTGGATGGTCGCGCAACTGCTATCCAGCGTTCTTTTTGAACGTAGCCTACGCCAAGCACTGGAAGATCTGGAGGCGCGGGGCGAGTGGCGTGTCAGTCGAATTGAGAACCACCAGGGGTGGCTAACCTCCCGTGGAGGGCTGGTTCTTTCTCCTCTTTTAGGTCGGCCTTGGCGTTTGGAACTGACCTACCGGGCCCGTCATGGTGTGCTCAGCACGGATGTTGAAGGCACCCTATTGCCGCGCTTGGATAGTGTATTGCAGAAAGCGGTGGGTGAGGTCTCGGCGCCTTCGGTGCCACGCTGGCAAGGCCGCTACCAAACGTTGAGTGGGCACACCGAACTGCGTCTGGCCCTGGCGCCCTTTGTGATTCAGCAGAGCGGGCGTGAGCTGGCGGTTCGTGGTGCTCGCGTTCGGCTAGAGGGGCTGTTTGGTGACTGGCGTTTGCGCGGGTTGCTGGAACAGCTCACGCTGACCGATGGCCTTGCCCAACTCACGCTGGGGCCAACCCAGCTAGAAAGCCGTTATACCTATATTGAAGATGCCTACCATTTTGCTCAGCGCGACCATCTGCATATTGAAAGTTTAGAGCTGCGCTATCCCGCTTACGATATTCATGTCACACCCTTAGATGTGCATAGCCATATGGAGCTGGATGAGAGTGAGCTGCGCTTGAAGGGCGAGCTGATTGTTGGCGATGTGCGTGTGCCTAGCGAAGCGCCTGATACCTCGCTGTTAAGCGGCCGTATAGAGGCGGAGCTTTCCCGGCTAAACGGAGATGCAGTGCGGGCAACCATTCGTCGGCTGCGTCAGGAGGCTGCTTGGGGCGATGCCAGCCTGCCTATGGCAGAAGGCTTATTATCACGCTTAGAGCCAGATTTGCTCCAGGTACTCAGTGATTCTCCGCGCTTAGATGTTACCACTATTGATATTGATAGCCCGTTACTTGGCTTGCAGGTGGATGCCGAGGGGGCTCTGTTTTTTGATGCGCGCCGCCTGGATGAATTAAGTATCACGGCTCTTGGTAAATCTGATGAACGTGCTCGCTGGTTAGAGCGTATTGATGGCGATTTTGTGTGGCACGAGGCGCCCACGGTGGCTGCCCTATGGCTAGGCCTGCCGCTAGGCACGCGGGAGCTGCAGTTTGATGTGATTCGAGGCGTATGGCGTGTGAATGGCCGCCCTATGCCGACGCTTTGGCCATGAATGCTTTCATAACCATTGGCTAAATTGCCTTGAGGGTTGAAGTTTTCCCTGTGTGCCCACATTCCTTTAGCAATGCTGAGTGGCCCAAGCCACTAGTGACTGTTGATGGGAGGGCGCATGAGCGACCAGGATTACGACCGCGATCACGAACACCATGACTGGCTCTCTAAGAACGAGCCGCACGATTCCCAAGAAGATAACCCCAAAAGCAACGATTACCGCTCTGATGGGGAGCGGGTAAATTCGCTATTGCCTGCCAGTGAGATGCTGCCCGAGCGCATCTACCTGCTACCGATTCATAACCGTCCTTTCTTTCCTGCCCAGGTTCAGCCGCTGGTCATTAACCGCGAGCGCTGGGAAGAGACCATGCGCCGGGTCAATAACACGCCACACCACACCATCGGCGTTGCGTTTGTTGGGGAGCATGGCGTTGAGTCGCTGGATCACGAAGGCTTCCCTGAGATTGGCACCGCAGTGAAGGTGCATAAGCTCAAAGGCGAAGATCAACAGATTCAGTTCATTGCTCAGGGGTTGCAGCGTTTTAAAATCCAGCGCTGGCTCTCCAAAGAGCCGCCTTACTTGGTGGAAGTGACTTACCCGAAAGAGCCGGTCAATGCCGAAGATGAAGAGACCCGTGCCTATGCCATGGCGATCATCAACGGCATTAAAGAGTTGCTGCCCATTAACCCGCTCTACGGGGAGGAGCTAAAACACTACCTTAACCGTTTTAGCCCCCATCAGCCCGGCCCGCTGACCGACTTTGCCGCCGCGATTACCTCGGCCAAAGGCCCAGAGCTGCAAGACGTGCTGGCAACGCTACCCGTTGCCGAGCGGATGCAAAAAGTGCTGCCGCTGCTGCGTAAAGAGATCGATGTCGCCCAGTTGCAAAGCGAAATCAGCGAGCAGGTCAATGCCCAGATGCAGGAGCGTCAGCGGGAATTTTTCCTACGCGAACAGCTGAAGGTGATTCAGCGTGAGCTGGGCATCTCTAAAGATGACCGCGAAAACGACGTGGATACTTTCCGAAACCGGCTGGAATCCTTGGTGGTGCCAGAGCGAGTTCAGGCACGTATCGATGAGGAGCTGAATAAACTCAGCGTGCTGGAAACGGGCTCGCCGGAGTATGGCACCACCCGCAACTATCTGGACTGGTTAACCTCGCTGCCTTGGGGAGTAACCAGCCAGGATAAGCTGGATCTTGCCCATGCTCGAGAAGTCCTCGACCGCGACCACGATGGCCTAAAAGACGTGAAAGAGCGGATTGTCGAGTTCCTTGCCGAGGGCGCCTTTAAAGGCGATGTGGGCGGCTCGATTGTGCTGCTGGTTGGCCCGCCAGGGGTGGGTAAAACCTCCATTGGGCGCTCGATTGCGGAAGCGTTGGGGCGTGAGTTTTATCGTTTCTCGGTGGGCGGTATGCGGGATGAGGCTGAAATCAAAGGCCATCGACGCACCTATGTAGGCGCAATGCCCGGTAAGCTCGTTCAGGCATTCAAAGAGGTTGAGGTAGAAAACCCGGTCATCATGCTGGATGAAATTGATAAGCTGGGTCAATCTTTCCAGGGTGACCCCGCCTCGGCGCTGCTGGAAGTGCTTGACCCCGAGCAGAACGTTGACTTCCTCGACCACTATCTCGACGTGCGGATGGATCTTTCCAATGTGCTCTTCGTGTGCACCGCTAACACGCTGGATAGCATCCCCGGGCCGTTGCTCGACCGTATGGAGCAGATTCGCCTGTCGGGCTATATCGCTGAAGAGAAGCTGCAGATCGCCAAGCATCACCTCTGGCCCAAGCTGCTTAAGCGCGACAACTTGCCGAAGAGGCGCATTAACTTGAGCGATGCGGCGCTGAAGCAGGTGATTGACGGCTATGCCCGTGAAGCAGGCGTACGTCAGTTAGAAAAACAGCTGCACCGCATTGTGCGCAAAGCCGCGGTGAAACTGCTGGAAGAAGATGTTGAAACCGTCAAGGTCTCGGTCAAGAACCTGGAAGAGTTCCTGGGCGCACCGCTTTTCCGTAAAGAGAAAGTCCTGAAAGGCGAAGGAGTCGTCACAGGGCTTGCCTGGACATCCATGGGCGGTGCCACGCTGCCCATTGAGGCAGGCAAGGTGCATTCGCTAGATCGCGGCTTCAAGCTAACCGGCAAGCTGGGCGATGTGATGAAAGAGTCGGCCAATATTGCCTACAGCTACACCTTGGGGCATTTGGCGGAGTACGGTGCGGATGCAGATTTCTTTGACTCTGCCTTTGTTCACCTCCACGTGCCTGAAGGAGCCACGCCGAAGGATGGCCCCTCTGCCGGGGTAACCATGACCACCGCGCTACTGTCGTTGGCTAAACATCAAGCCATCACTCGCCCGTTGGCGATGACCGGTGAGTTAACCCTCACCGGCCAGGTGCTACCGGTAGGCGGTATCCGCGAAAAAGTGATTGCCGCACGGCGCAGCGATATCTTTGAGGTCATCTTGCCTGAGGCAAATCGCCGTGATTACGAGGAGCTACCGGATTACCTAAAAGAGGGGATGACGGTGCACTTTGCTAATCGCTACCGGGATGTTGCTAACGTGGTATTTAAGTAGCGCTCTTCGCTGGTTTTTGCTTTAGGCAATAGGGTTTGATTAGCGCCGCTCTGAAAAGAGCGGCGCTTTTTTACATCTGTTTACTGGTGAAAAGCATCGCATCAGGTCATGCGCGTGAGTGATATCATGGGGGGATCAGCACCGCCTCTGACGAGCAGAGTAGTGGTATCGATCAGATCAATATGGCGGTCTCTGAAATGGATCACGTCACACAGCAGAACGCTAGCAAGGTTCAATCAATTTCCAGTGCTGCACAGCGCTTAACCAACGAAGCGTTGGACCTGGCTAACGTGATTGCTGCGTTCCGTTTGGAAGGGGCGGGCGAAGAGAGTAGTGAAACGGCTCGTCAGCGTTTGTCTCGGGACAGTTCAGTGATGCCGAGCCTGTCACACCAGGATCCCTCACAACAAAACCTTTCACAAAAGAACCTTTCACTGCCAAAAGAGCCGCGTTCGGCACTGAAGCGCCCTGCAGCCGCTGTTGCTGAAGAGGAGTGGGAAACCTTCTAATAACCGACGGGCGGCTTCCTCCCGCCTTTGGTTGCCTTCTACATCTAGTCTCAGCGGTGCGCTCATGCCACAATCTAAGGCCGCTGGATTCAACTGCCTGCTGCCACGTATGCGGCAGGCCATGATAAAGATGTAGAGGACACCATGCCTGAGTATCGCTCCCGTACCACCACCGCTGGCCGCAATATGGCTGGCGCCCGTGCCCTTTGGCGTGCCACCGGTATGAAAGATGACGACTTTCATAAGCCGATTATTGCGGTCGCCAACTCCTTCACCCAGTTTGTACCCGGTCATGTGCATCTAAAAGACATGGGCCAACTGGTGGCGCGTGAGATTGAAAAAGCGGGCGGCGTAGCCAAAGAGTTCAACACCATCGCCGTGGACGATGGCATCGCCATGGGTCATGACGGCATGCTCTATTCGCTGCCGAGCCGCGATATCATTGCTGACAGCGTCGAGTACATGTGTAACGCCCACTGCGCCGATGCACTGGTGTGCATCTCCAACTGCGACAAAATCACCCCAGGAATGCTGATGGCCGCGATGCGCCTCAATATTCCGGTGATCTTTGTATCAGGCGGCCCGATGGAAGCCGGTAAGACCAAACTCCTGGATCACGGCCTCGACCTCGTCGATGCCATGGTCATGGCGGCCGACGACAGTGTCGATGACGAAACCCTGGCCGAAGTCGAGCGCAGTGCGTGCCCTACCTGCGGAAGCTGCTCGGGTATGTTCACCGCCAACTCTATGAACTGTCTCACCGAAGCATTGGGGTTGGCCTTGCCGGGTAACGGCACCGTCCTGGCGACCCACGCCGATCGTCGCCGTCTGTTCGAAAATGCCGGTCACCGTATTGTCGAACTCGCTAAACGTTTCTACGAAGGTGACGAGGCTCACCTGTTGCCCCGTGCGATTGGCAATAAGTCGGCGTTTAAAAACGCCATGACGCTCGACATTGCCATGGGCGGCTCCACCAATACCATTCTTCACCTATTAGCAGCCGCTCAGGAAGCAGAAGTTGACTTCACTATGGCGGATATCGACCGCCTTTCCCGTGAAGTGCCGCAGCTGTGTAAAGTGGCTCCTAATACCCAGAAGTACCATATCGAAGACGTCCACCGCGCCGGCGGCATTATGGCCATCTTGGGTGAGCTGGACCGGGCAGGCGTGCTGGATACCTCTGTGCCGACTGTCTATGGCGATAGCCTAAAGGCCGCGCTGGAAGAGTGGGACATCATGCGCTCGCCTAGCTCAGAAGTGGTTGAGTTCTTTAAGGCTGGCCCTGGCGGTGTACCGACTCAAACCGCTTTCTCCCAAAGCGCCCGCTGGCCAAGCCTGGATGGCGACCGCGCCACCGGCTGTATACGCGATTTGGAGCACGCGTTCTCCCGCGAGGGCGGCCTGGCCGTGCTTTACGGCAATATCGCGCTGGATGGCTGCGTGGTGAAAACCGCAGGGGTTGATGACTCCATTTTGGTATTTGAAGGCAAAGCCCACGTGGTGGAGTCTCAAGACCAAGCGGTGGCCGACGTGTTAGATGGCAAAGTAAAAGAGGGCGATGTGGTCGTCATCCGCTACGAAGGCCCCAAAGGCGGCCCCGGCATGCAAGAGATGCTGTACCCGACCTCTTACCTGAAATCGAAAGGCTTGGGTAAAGCCTGTGCGCTGCTCACCGATGGTCGTTTCTCTGGCGGCACATCAGGCCTGTCGATTGGGCATGTATCCCCGGAAGCGGCAGCAGGGGGCGCGATTGGTTTGGTCGAACAAGGCGACACCATCTTGATCGATATCCCCAACCGCTCCATCAACGTGCAACTCAGCGATGCCGAGCTGGCTAAACGCCGTGAAGCCATGGATGCCAAAGGCAAAGATGCCTGGAAGCCGGTCGAGCAGCGCCCGCGTAAGGTTACCCCTGCGCTCAAAGCCTATGCGCTACTCGCCACCTCCGCCGATAAAGGCGCGGTGCGCGACCTCTCTAAGCTAGATTAATCTCTCCATCAAACAGCCCGTCTCGTGCGGGCTGTTTTTTTGCCAACCTGAACCGTCACATCGACTAAGGATTGTAATGAAGGCGATCATCAACGTTGGCCTTGTTGGCTATGGTTTCGCAAGCAAGACGTTTCACGCCCCGCTGATTCAAGCGACCGCAGGGCTGGATTTAGTGGCTGTCTCTTCCAGTGATGCGGCCAAAGTGAAGGCGGACCTGCCTAACGTGGAAATAGAGAGCCAAGCGCTGGCGCTATGTAAGCGCCCAGACCTTGATCTCATTGTGATTCCCACGCCAAACGATACCCACTTCCCCTTAGCCAAAGCGGCGCTCGCGGCGGGTAAGCATGTGGTGGTGGATAAGCCCTTTACCGTTACGCTCTCAGAAGCAAAGCAGCTAAAAGCCCTGGCGGTGGATAAGGAAAGGCTGATTTCGGTATTTCATAACCGCCGCTGGGATAGCGACTTCCTGACCATTCAGGCGCTCTTAAAGGAAGGCACGCTGGGGCGGATGACCGGCTTTGAGTCGCGCTTTGATCGCTTTCGTCCTGAAGTGCGCGACCGCTGGCGGGAAAAAGCCACTCCAGGGGGCGGTATTTGGTACGACCTAGGCCCGCACCTGCTGGATCAGGCCTGCGAGCTATTCGGCACGCCCAACGCCATTTTGCTAGAGCTCGGCGTGCGGCGCGACGAAGCCAAAGCCGATGACGACTTCCTCGCGCTGCTGGAATACGACGGCTGCCGCGTCAGCCTAAGCGCCGGTACGCTGGTGGCAGAACCCACGCCGCGCTACCGCATCCATGGCACCAAAGGCAGCTATATCAAGTACGGCTTAGACCCGCAGGAAGATCGTTTGAAAGCCGGGGAAACGCCGTCTTCAGCCTGGGGAGAAGATAGCCCTGGAACGCTGACCCTGCGCGAGGGAGAGGGTGAAGACGCACCGCTTGTCCGTCACGACCACCCCACATTGCCCGGCGACTATCTCGCCTATTACCGAGGGGTAAGCGCGGCGATTCGTGATAAAGCGCCGCTTCCCGTGGATATCGATGACGCCTTGCGTTGCATGGCGCTCCTCGAAGCTGGTCTAGACAGCCACCGCCAACGCCGCTGGATCCCGTTAAAACACCACCTATAGCAACTCAGCAGTGGCACCTTCCAGGCGGCTACTCGCCGCCCCCGCAGGTGCCTCTTTCGCTCGTTGCTCTCGCTCATTCGTTACGCCGCGCTACGGAGCTCCAAGTACTTAAGATAGGCACCTTGTAGCGCGTGGTAAGCGATAGCGCACCCGCGAAGCACCCCGTTAGGGGTGCCGAAGATGGCTCTAAGCGTAAATGGGAAATAATGCTGTATTTCTTACAGTAAAGCGGTACGAGGGGCAGGTATCAGAGCAAATCCATCCCGCCACGGCGCTTCTCTTCGCGCAGTTTATCCCGCGCAATATAGAGCGCGGCGATGGCTCGGGCTTCGTGGAAGTCTTCGCGCAAGAGTAGTGCAGGAAGTTCTTCAATAGCATGGGTTTCTACAATCAGCGGTTCGGGCTCGTCACCCGGTAAGCGTTTGGGGTAGAGGTCCGTTGCCATCAACACCTGCATGCGGTGGCGCATGTAGTTGGGCGCTAGCGAAAGCTCCACTAAGGGTTCCATGCGGTGCGCGCCGAAGCCGCACTCTTCCATCAGCTCGCGGTTGGCGGCGGTGACTATGTCTTCGCCGGGGTCGACCAAGCCTTTGGGAAGCGTCAGCACATAATCTTCGAACCCCGCAGCATACTCCCGAATGAGCAGCACATGGTCCGGGTCGGGCATGGCAATAATCATCACCGCACCGCGATCAGCCCCCGTCAAACGCTCAAACTGTCGCTCTTCCCCATTAGAGAAGCGCAAATCCAGTGACTCAATTTGAAATAGACGGCTTTGGGCGACGCGCTGGCGGCCTAAGATTTGCGGCTTGCGCGGATAGCCGGTTAGCGTATCGCCTGTTGTTGTGTCGTCGCGTGACATCATGCCTCCGTGGCTGCAAAAAACGGGTTACGCTACAATAGCACGCTTACTCTTTAAGACTGGAGCGGCAATGATTGATTGGCGCGAGATCGATACCGTCCTACTCGACATGGACGGCACGCTGCTAGACCTTCACTTCGACAGCCACTTTTGGCTTGAGCACCTGCCGCGGCGCTACGTAGAGCTGCACCAGCTAGACCAAGCCAGTCAGGATGCGCTCAAAGCACGCATTATGGGTGAGCAGGGCACACTGAACTGGTACAGCCTTGCCTACTGGAGCCGCGAGCTGAACGTGGATATCGTTGCCCTCAAGCGCGAAGTGCAGCACTTGATTGGGCTACGCAGCGATGCTTTGGACTTCCTGACATGGCTCAAGCAAGCTCACCCCCGAGTGGTACTTGCTACGAATGCCGACCGCGCAAGTCTCGCATTAAAACTCCCGCTCACGGGGTTGGAAAACTACCTAGACGCCATCATCTCATCAGAAGACGTGGGCGCTGCGAAAGAGGAGCAAGCCTTCTGGTTTGCACTGCAAGAACGCGAGCCATTCGACCCCGCCCGCACCCTGTTTATTGATGATAATGCCCGGGTGCTAGAGAGCGCTCGCGAATTTGGCATTAAGCATCTGTTAGGGATTAAACAGCCTGACAGCCAACGCCCAGAGAAAGAACTACAGGAATTTATTGCCCTTGACCGATTTGCCCGGCTGCTACCCGCAGAGTTGCCAGGGCAACGCTCACACATCTGAGTTCATAAACCTGGCCTCACATACATTAGGAGGGCGTGAATGAGTGACAGCGTTCGTTTGGATAAGTGGTTATGGGCAGCGCGGTTTTTTAAAACCCGTGCTCTGGCCAAAAAAGCCATTGAAGGCGGCAAAGTCCATTACGACGGAGCTCGTGTAAAAACCAGTAAGAACGTTGAGCTGGGTGCGCTGATCCGTGTGCCGCAAGGCTGGGATATCTTCGAGGTGGAAGTGACCGCGCTATCCGACCAGCGTCGAGGCGCACCGGAAGCGCGTAAGCTCTATGCGGAAACCGAAGATAGCGCTAAACGTCGTGCCAAAGAGGCCGAAGCGCGCCGCTTAACCAACGAAGCCATGCAGCACCCGCTTAAACGCCCTGATAAAAAACAGCGGCGCGATATCCAGCGCTTCCAGCGCCAGCAAGGGGAGTAAGCAGCCGCTTACCCTGCTGTGCTCTCCTATTACTTCTCCTCCTACTTCTCCTCCCATGGTCTTTTTATGTCTGATCAAATTCAACGCTTTTTGTTTGACCAAACTAACGTGCGTGGCGAGATCGTTACGCTCAGCACGGCTTACCACGAAGTGCTCGACCGCCACGCCTACCCACCCGCAGTTAACCAACTGCTGGGTGAGTTGCTAGCGGCGGTCGCCCTATTGACCGATACCGTTAAGCTGGATGGTACGCTCAGTATCGAAGTGCGCGGCCAGGGAGTGCTCGCCCTGTTAATGGCAGAGTCCAACCCCGGCGGCGAGCTGCGGGCCATTGCACGTATTGCCGAAGACGCCGCACTGCCCAGCGAACACGCTAGCTTCCGCGAGCTGGTAGGGGACGGCCAAATCGTGATTACCCTAGACCCTAAAGAGGGGCATCGCTATCAGGGCATCGTCGGGCTGGATCACGATACTCTGGGCGGCTGTCTGGAAGCCTACTTCGGCCAGTCGGAGCAGCTGCCCACGCGGCTTTGGCTAGCTGCTGACGGCGAACGGGCAGGAGGGCTGCTTCTCCAGCGCTTACCGGATGCGTCGCAAAACCAGGATGTAGACGCCTGGGAGCGCAGCGTTCACCTAGCCGATACTATCAAGCAAGAAGAGCTGCTGGGCTTAGAGCAGCGAGAAGTGCTGTATCGCCTCTATCATGAAGAGACCGTGCGGGTCTTCGACCCCAAAGCGCTGAGCTTTGGATGCACCTGCTCGCGGGAGCGCATGAGTTATGCGCTCTACACCCTTGGCAAGGATGAACTTCGGGATATTTTGCGCGAACAGGGCGCGATTGATACCCAATGTCACTTTTGTCATACGAAATATCACTACACCGCAGCGGATATTGAAACTTTGTTGGAGGACCCAGGCGCGCCACCGCCGGTGATTCACTAATTGTGTAGTCGGCACCTGACGAGGGTGCGTTTGGGGCGGGATGCTGCACCCCGCGCACCGCACCGTTTGATGGCGAAAAGCCAAACAGGTGTTTGAAAATATGCTGCGCTGCAACACAAGATGTAGTGTCATTGTAGTAGTTTAACTACAAGATATTTGGTAAAAGCCCCCGTTTCCCGGGGGCTTTCTTTTTGCCATAATGCACCAAACTTCAGCGCACCTAGCCTGCTGTGACCGCTATAACAGGGGCTAGGATGATTTCTCAAGGCGTCGGCGACGCTCGGAAAATTAGAGACCCAGGAATCGACATGACCACGACTCAAGCCGCTCCCCAAGCCCACGTTAATCTCAGCAGCGCCGAACTGATCGAGCGCGCAGTGGCCCGTGGTGAAGGTCGCCTCGCGGCGAACGGAGCCCTGGTAGTCAACACCGGCGTACGCACCGGGCGTTCACCGAAAGACCGTTTTATCGTCGATGAGCCCTCCACCCGTGACAGCATTGATTGGGGCAGCGTTAACCGCCCCTTCGACGCTGAAAAATTCTCAGCTCTTTGGGCGCGGGTTGAAGATCACCTGAGTAACGGCGAGCACTTCATTTCTGAGCTGCACGTGGGCAGCGACGCCACTCACTACCTGCCGGTACGTGTCACCACTGAAACCGCTTGGCAGAACCTATTTGGTCGCACCATGTTTGTACGTCCTCAGGCCTACAACCAAGCCGCCAAAGAAGAGTGGACCATTCTTAACGCCGCAGGCTTCGAGTGTGACCCGAACCGCGACGGCACCAACTCCGATGGCTGCGTCATCATCAACTTTGCCGAGCGTAAAGTGCTGATCGCTGGCATGCGCTACGCCGGCGAAATGAAGAAAGCCATGTTCTCTGTGCAGAACTTCCTGCTGCCCGCTTCCGACGTGCTGCCGATGCACTGCTCGGCTAACGTGGGCGAAGATGGTGAAACCTGCCTGTTCTTCGGCCTCTCTGGCACCGGCAAAACCACGTTGTCTGCTGACCAAGCGCGCTTCCTGATTGGTGATGACGAACACGCTTGGGGCGACGGCATTGTCTTCAACATGGAAGGCGGCTGCTACGCCAAGTGCATCGACCTTTCTGAGAAGAACGAGCCGGTCATCTGGAACGCGATCAAGTTTGGCACCGTGCTGGAAAACGTCGTACTCGACGACCGTCGCGAGCCGGATTACGCCGACGACAGCCTGACCCAGAACTCCCGTGCCGCCTACCCGCTCGAGCACGTCGAAAAGCGCGTCGCAGAAAACCTGGCAGGCGAGCCTAATGCCATCGTCTTCCTGACCTGCGATATGTCCGGTGTGCTGCCGCCGGTCTCCGTGCTGTCGAAAGAAGCGGCGGCTTACCACTTCCTGTCAGGCTACACGGCGAAAGTCGGCTCCACCGAAATGGGTTCTTCCGAAGGCTTGGCGGCGACGTTCTCTACCTGTTTCGGCGCTCCATTTTTCCCGCGTCCGGCCCGTGAGTACGCCGACCTTCTGATCAAGCGCGTTGAGAAGAAAGACGCCCAGGTTTACTTGGTCAACACTGGCTGGACCGGCGGTGCTTACGGTGAAGGCGGTTCACGCTTCTCCATTCCGACCACTCGCGCCATCATCAGCGCGATTCAGTCTGGCATTCTGCGCGATGTAGAAACCAAGCACATTGAAGGCTTAAACCTGGAGGTGCCGGTAGCCGTACCGGGCGTAGACTCCAGCCTGCTCGACCCTCGCGAGACCTGGGCAGACCGCGACGCTTATGACCGCCACCTGCAAGAGCTGGCCACTAAATTCGTTGAGAACTTCAAGAAGTTTGAAGGCGTTAACGAAGCCATTATCCAGGCAGGCCCACAGCTCACCTAAGGTTTAAAAGGTATCTAAAAAGGTACTTACAAGCGTCGCTGGGAAGAGCTAGCTAGAAAGGGGCAGTGCCACGGCACTGCCCCTTTTTTATTCGCAAAACCGCGTAAACCCTCGCCTGATTGAGGGTGGGTATATAAGTAACAACAGCGCTGCACTCTGCCTTGTTCCTGCGTGAATCGTTTAATTACCATTGATTAGAAATTGTAGATGCACCATAAATGAGCAATAAAGCATAGACTTTAGTCTCTATGCAGGCGTTTTTTTGCCATACCAAACCTGCATAGGGTATGCAGGAATTCGTTCCCACAGTTAAATGTGGCTATGCGCTGGCCAGCATAACGATAGTTTTACACGGAACGGTACACTTCCATGCCTTATGTTCACGACACGCTTACGCGACTTGCTAAGAGTAGCCCTGCCCAAACTGAGTTCTATCAAGCGACGGAAGAAGTGCTTGAGTGCCTGCGACCGCTGTTTGAGCGCACACCACACTATCACCAGCACAGTATTATTGAACGGATCGTTGAGCCTGAACGGCAAATTATGTTTCGTGTCAGCTGGCTGGATGACGCTGGCCGCGTCCAGGTGAATAAAGGGTATCGTGTGCAGTTCAACTCTGCACTGGGGCCTTATAAAGGAGGACTGCGCTTTCACCCTAGCGTGACAGCAGGCACCATCAAGTTCCTAGGTTTTGAGCAGATATTCAAAAATGCCCTTACCGGCTTACCTATTGGTGGTGGTAAAGGTGGCTCTGATTTTGATCCAAAAGGTAAGTCGGACAACGAAATCATGCGCTTTTGCCAATCCTTTATGACGGAGCTGTACCGTCATATAGGTCCAAATAGCGACGTTCCTGCCGGGGACATCGGGGTTGGTGCACGCGAAATTGGCTACCTATTTGGCCAGTACAAGCGGTTAACCGGTCGTTATGAAGGGGTCCTGACTGGAAAAGGTTTGTCTTGGGGTGGTTCTTTGGGCCGTAAAGAGGCGACGGGTTATGGCGCGGTGTATTTTGCCCAAAACATGCTGGCAGCTCGTGATGAAACGCTAGAAGGCAAAACCTGCCTTGTGTCTGGCGCAGGTAATGTCGCGATTTATACCATTGAGAAACTCTATGAACTGGGCGCGCGGCCCATTACCTGCAGTGATTCTCGCGGTACGATCCATGACCCTAGCGGGATTGATCTTGAGCTTTTAAAGTGCTTAAAAGAGGTCGAACGGGTATCGCTAGAGGCGTACTTACGTGAGCGCCCGGAAGCACTATATGTGCCTGCGCATGATTATCCGAGCGATGGTCATGCCGTCTGGCGTATTCAGGGAGATGTCGCCTTTCCCTGTGCCACCCAGAACGAGCTAACGGAATGCGACGCCAAGGTGCTGATTGAAAATGGCGTTCGCTGCATAAGCGAAGGGGCTAATATGCCCTCCACCAAAGCGGCAGTAGAGCACTTTCTTGCCGCTAAATTAGCCTATGGTCCAGGTAAAGCGGCTAATGCAGGTGGCGTGGCCACCAGTCAGTTAGAAATGGCGCAAAATAGCAGTATGGAGCAATGGCCGTTAGCAAAAGTGGATAAAAAGCTACAGCGCATTATGGCGGATATTTATCGGCAGTGTGCTGAGACAGCAAAGGAATTTGGGGAACCAGAGAACTTAGTGCTAGGCGCTAATATTGCCGGTTTCCGCAAAGTGGCGGATGCCATGATTGAGCAGGGTGTCACCTAAGGCTTTAAATCAACGAGTTTGCGTGTAGCAGCAATACGCAGTCCTTTCCCACCCCGGGGAAGGGCTTTTTTGCATTGGTTGGCATGTTCTTAAGGAGAGTGACCATGGGGCAGCGGCCTCCCATTATCATTAATCGGCTGGATGCTGAGCGTCTGCAGCGACTGATTGACCACGCGTCTGAAAAAGATCAAGTGGTGGCAGAACTGCTGGAAGAAGAGTTGTCGCGTGGTGAGGTATTAGACCCACAGGACATACCTGACAATGTGGTAAGCATGAATAGCCAAATCCGCTTCACGGACCTGACGCGTGGCTGTCAGATGGTCAGGACGCTGGTCTACCCTCACGCTTTAGCAAGTGTGGCTGACGGAATTTCTGTCATGGCACCCATTGGAGCGGCGTTAATCGGTTTAAAAGTAGGGGATGAGATTGAGTGGCCGTTGCCTAATAACGCTAATGTAAGACTGCGCATAGACGCTATTTTTTGGCAGCCGGAACGAGAAAAGCAGTTTCACCGCTAGTGTGGTAGGTGAGCTTGGCAGAGGTAGAGGGAAGGTGAAGATAGGGGTAGCGGGCAATCCATGCCAGTCTAGGTGGTTTGTGGTACCTTGTCGGCACCTCGAATGCTGCATGAGTTAGTTGCACGTTATGGATGTCAAACAACGCATTACTGCACGCTTGGCCGAAGAGCTAAGCGTCCGGCCTGAACAAGTCGCCGCAACGGTAGAGCTTCTGGATGGTGGCGCTACCGTTCCTTTTATTGCCCGTTACCGTAAAGAAGTCACTGGCGCGCTGGATGATACGCAGCTTCGCCAGTTGGACGAACGCCTGCGCTACCTGCGCGAGCTTGAAGAGCGTCGTGAAGCGGTACTGGCCGCCATCGATGAGCAGGGCAAGTTAGACCCCACACTCAAAGCGACCATTCAAGCCGCCGATACCAAGCAGCGTTTGGAAGATTTATACCTCCCCTTCAAGAAAAAGCGCCGCACCAAAGCCCAAATTGCCCGTGAAGCCGGGTTAGAGCCCCTGGCGGATGCGCTGTTAGCGAATCCAACGCTTGACCCCGAAAGCGAAGCCGCCCAATACCTGCGCGAAGCCGAAGGGGATATCCCCGCCATTGAAGATGCCAAGGCGGCGCTGGATGGTGCCAAGCAGATTCTGATGGAGCGCTTTGCAGAAGACCCCGAGCTGATTGGTCAACTGCGGGAGCGGCTATGGCAAGAGGGCGAGCTCAGTGCGCGCGTGCTGGATGGCAAACAGCAGGAGGGCGCGAAGTTCTCCGACTACTTCGAGCACGACGAAAAGCTGTCGAAAGTGCCCTCGCACCGGGCGCTGGCCATGTTCCGTGGCCGCAACGAAGGCATCTTAAGCCTAGCGATCCGTTTGCCGGGTGAAGACGACGCACCCACTCATCCCGCCCAAGTGGCGATTGCCAAGCACGTAGGCATTAGTGATGAGGGACGCGCGGCGGATAAATGGTTAAGCGAAGTAGTTCGCTGGACCTGGCGCGTGAAGCTTTACACCGCGTTGGAAACCGAACTACTGGGCCGCCTGCGTGAACACGCCGAGCAGACCGCTATCGACGTATTTGCCGCCAACCTGAAAGACCTACTACTGGCAGCGCCTGCCGGGCAGAAAGTCACGTTGGCATTAGACCCCGGCCTGCGCACCGGCTGTAAAGTAGCGGTGATCGACGCCACCGGTCAGTTTATTGACCAAGCAACGATCTACCCCCATGCGCCGCAAAACCGCTGGGATGAATCCCTTAACGTGCTGGCCAAGCTAGTAAAACAGCACGGTGTGGAGCTGATCGCGGTAGGTAACGGCACCGCCAGCCGCGAAACCGACAAGCTCGCGGGCGAGCTAGTAAAAGCGCTGGCCCCAGCCCATCGGCTGAGCAAGGTAATGGTATCCGAGGCGGGCGCATCGGTGTATTCGGCATCCGAGTACGCCGCGCGCGAACTCCCGGATCTCGACGTGACCATTCGCGGCGCTGTCTCTATCGCTCGCCGCTTGCAAGACCCTTTAGCCGAGCTGGTGAAGATCGAGCCCAAATCCATTGGTGTGGGCCAGTATCAGCACGATGTTTCCCAAGTACAGCTCTCTCGCAGCTTGGAAGCCGTGATTGAGGACTGTGTTAACGCCGTGGGCGTGGATCTCAATACCGCGTCCAGCGCGCTGCTTTCCCGTGTGGCAGGCCTAAGCGCCGCTATTGCCGAAAATATCGTCGCTCAGCGCAACCTGCAGGGGGCATTCAAGAGCCGTAAAGAGCTGCTTGAAGTGAGCCGCCTTGGCCCGAAAACCTTCGAGCAGTGCGCAGGCTTTTTGCGTATTAGCAATGCTGAGAACCCGCTGGATGCCAGTGCGGTTCACCCCGAGGCCTACACGCTGGTAGAGCGCATTGCCAAGCAGAACAGCCGCGACGTGAAAGGGCTGATTGGCGACAGCGCCACTCTGAAAGCACTCAAGCCCGCCGACTTCGCCGACGAGCGTTTTGGTGTACCCACCGTGAGCGACATCCTCAAAGAGCTGGATAAGCCCGGCCGCGACCCGCGCCCAGAGTTCAAAGCCGCTGAATTCCGCGAGGGCGTTGAAACCCTCAATGACCTCAAGCTCGGCATGGTGCTGGAAGGCACCGTCACCAACGTGACCCACTTCGGGGCGTTTGTGGATATCGGCGTTCACCAAGACGGCCTCGTGCATATCTCGGCGCTTTCCGACCGCTTTATTGATGATCCGCGTAGCGTTGTGAAGGCGGGCGATATCGTCACGGTAAAAGTGATGAGCGTGGATATTCCGCGTAAACGGGTAGGGCTATCCATGCGTTTGGATGACGAGCCGGAACAGCCCGAAGCACCAGGCAGCACAGCCTCGGCAGCGCCGCGCAAACCCACTCGCAGCCGCCGCCAAGGCGGGCAGCGCCAGGGCAATCAGCAGAGCGAACCCCCTGCTGCGATGGGTGCGCTTGGGGCTGCGCTGATGAAAGCCAAGCGGGGCAAATAGTCGCGCGTCTTGAATATTTAACCATTGTCGCCATATCCTGCTGTCTATTCTCGATGAGAAAGCAGGGTAATGGTTATGGCGATGCCAGCTGACTTCAACAAGGCCTGCTTAATGCAGGCCTTACTAACAAGGAGTGTTCACCTTGTCTGAACCTCTCACTGTGCCATCTTCGCTCACCGCCCAGGTAGAGCGGTTGCTGCCAAGCGCGCGACTTGGGCGCTTAGGGCGCTTGCGTCGCGGGTTGGAGAAAGAGGGTCTGCGTGTTGATGCCCATGGCCATATTGCCCAAACGGCTCATCCGCACGCGCTCGGATCGAAACTGACGCACCCGCATATCACCACCGATTACTCTGAGGCGCTGCTGGAGTACATCACTCCGGTGTACTCCGAGCCTAAAGAGGCGCTGGCGTTTTTATCTGATCTGCACACCTTTACCTATCACCACTTGGAAAACGAGTGGATCTGGCCGGGCAGCATGCCCTCGCGGCTTTCAGGTAACGATAGTGTGCCCATTGCGGATTACGGCAGCTCTAACGTCGGTACCATGAAGCATGTCTACCGTAAGGGTTTAGACGTACGCTATGGCCGTATTATGCAGGCCATCGCGGGCGTGCATTACAACGTGTCGCTGCCGGACGATATGTGGCACGCGCTGCGGGAAATGGAAAAAGCCACCAACATCCCGTTTAACGATTACCGCTCGACCCGCTACTTCGGGATGATTCGCCACTTCCGCCGCCATAGTTGGTTGCTGCTCTACTTGTTTGGCGCGTCTCCTGCGATAGACAAAAGCTTCCTGCCGAATGGCCAAGTGCCGGATAAGCTGCAGCCGCTCAGCGACGATACCTATTACGCGCCTTATGCCACTACACTGCGTATGTCGGATCTTGGCTATCAGAACAAAGTGCAGTCGCAGCTTAAAATTTGCTTCAATTCGCTGTCGAACTACGTCAACACGCTGCGCCATGCCATTTCCACCCCCTGGCCGGACTACGAAGCGCTGGGCGTGAGAAACGGCGACGAGTGGCAGCAGCTTAACGCCAATATCCTGCAGATCGAAAACGAGTACTACAGCGATATTCGACCCAAACGCGTAGCCAAGCACAACGAAACGCCAAGCCAGGCGTTGGAGGCCCGGGGCGTCGAATACATCGAAGTGCGCTGCCTGGATCTCAATCCGTTCGATCCGTTGGGCGTCACGGAATCCCAGATGCGCTTTGTCGATACCTTCCTGATGTGGTGCCTACTCAGCGACAGCCCCTGGATTTCCGATGAAGAGTGTGACCGCCTAGACGATAACCGACGGCTGGTCGTAGAGCGCGGCCGCGACCCGGAACTGCGCCTAACTCGCAATGGGGAATCGGTCACGCTGCCTGCTTGGGGCGAGCAAATTTTTGCTGAAATGGCTGAGGTGGCACGCTTGCTGGATGCTGTCGAGGAGGGCGAACCCCATGCAGCAGCGCTTGAAGCTCTTGCACCACGCTTGAAAGATCCTTCGTTGACCCCCTCGGCGCAAATGCTGGCGCGCTTGCAAGAGGGCAATGGATCACTAAGCGACACGCTACTGAGCATGGCGCAGGCCCAAGCCGATAAGCTGAAAGCCACGCCGATGCTGCGTTCCCGCGAAGCGCTACTCGCTCAACTGATCGACACCTCTCACCAGCAGCAGCGGGATATTGAGGAGGCCGACCAAGAGAGCTTTAGCGAGTTCCTAGAGAGTTATTTCACCAAAGCGCGAGAGTCTCGGGTGCTTTCTGCACTGCCACCCGAGGATGCGCAATGACATTGTCAGCCATTCGTCCGACGGCACTCGCCGGTGTCGCGTTTTGCGTACTGATGATGGCCGTAGCGCTGAGCCTTGAGCATATTGTGGGTTTAGAGCCCTGCCCGCTATGTATTTTTCAGCGAGTAGCGGTTATCGCCGCCGGGCTAGTGCTAGCTGTGGCAGCCATTCACAACCCTAAAGGGGGCGTGGGTAGAGGCATTTATGGCCTGTTAGGGTTAGCTGCCGTGGGCACCGGTGCCTTTATCGCCGGGCGTCATGTGTGGCTGCAGGGCTTACCAGCAGATGAGGTGCCTAGCTGTGGCCCAGGGCTGGATTACATGATGGATATCCTGCCTATGCAGGAAGTCGTCGCCATGGTGCTTACCGGCTCTGGGGAGTGCGCTGAGATCGACTTCATGCTGTTGGGGCTGTCACTGCCTGCCTGGACGCTGATCGGTTTTTTGGTGCTGGCCCTGGCGCCGCTGCGTATGCTGTGGCTAGCCATCAAGCGCTAGCCTAGTCGTTAGGCAGCCGATCTATCGACGGCTGTCTAACGCAAGCGTTGACTATCGAAGACGTACTCTCCAGTATCAAGGAAATCATTCCCGCCAGGATTGACAGAGGCAGAAGGAAAAGCGAGTCTAGCCCTGTTCAAGGCGGCTATCTGCAAGGAGAAAGCCCCATGCTCGAAGATTGCAAAAATGCCCTGGAGCGCTGGGGAGGCGTACACAGCTTAATTGATCGCTGGCTTGATCAGCGTCGCGCGCTACTCGTGAGCTTTATTGAACTAAAAGAAGCCTGCGATGCGGAGCTGGAAGCCGTGAGCAAAGCGCGCATTGATACCTTCAGCGAACTGCTGATGGACTATATCAGTGCTGGGCACTTTGAGATTTACCCGCAGCTTGCGGAAGAAGCGAAAGCTTTTAATGACGAAAGCGCGCTTCACATTGCCGCACAACTGCTAGAGCGCCTGGAAATGTCTACTGCCATGGTGCTGGAGTTTGATGAAGACTTCGTATCCCCGGTGCGCTGCCAACAAAACCTAGCGCGGTTACCCGCTTGGATTGACCGTCTCGCCAAAGGGCTCACCGAACGCTTCGCCCTGGAGGAACAGCTCATCGCACGCCTCCATGCAGCCCACAGCCCCCAGCAGATCAAATCTCCCGCTTAATGCCGCGCCCCTGTAGCGCGGCGTAACGAAAGAGCGAGAGCAACGAGCGAAAGAGGCACCCGCGGAGGCGGCGCCAGCCGCCCCGGTAACGCCACCGAACCCAGCACGCTTCCGTACGATAAAACGCCACCACCACCCCCGGCGCCCCCATCGGCAACGCTCTGCGCGTTGCTTCGCGGGTGCGCTCCGCTTACGCCGCGCTACGGGTGCGGCGCCAACGATGCAAATGGGGTTGCCCGTAGCGGGGTGGGGCGCGTTTTCAACCGAGATCTTTCTCCCGCCGTAAGCGGCCGCCAATCACCAGCATGCAGGGGGTGAGCAGCAGGGTGAGGAAGGTGGCGAACGTCAACCCACCGGCAATCGCGCTGGACATTTGTGTCCACCACTGGGCAGACGGGGCGTTGAAACCTAATGCCGGGGCAAACAAATTGACGTTGACGCCCAACACCATCGGCATCAACCCCAGTACGGTCGTAATCGCGGTGAGTAGCACCGGGCGCAGGCGTAAACAGCCTGCTTCCAAGGCCGCTTGAGCGGGGGGCATGCCCTCGGCGCGCAGCTCATTGTAGGTATCGATCAAGACGATATTGTTGTTGACCACGATGCCCGCCAGCGCGATCACCCCCATGCCTACCATCACAATGCCGAACGCTTGGCCGGTGATGAGTAGTCCCATCAATACCCCTGCCGTTGAGAACACAATCGCCGACAGTACCAGCGCGGCTTGGTAGTAGCTATTGAACTGCGTCACCAGAATCAGTGCCATCAAGCCAATCGCAACCAAGAAAGCGCTGACCAGAAACTGCATCGACTCCTGCTGATCCTCTTGCTCACCGGCGACGTTAACCATCAAACCGTCGGGCAGTTGGCCCTGGCCAGCGTCCAATAGAGCGCGCAGCCGCTCATCGGCCAAGAATCCTGGAGCTAAGTCGGCTTCGATCGTAATGGCACGGCGGCCATCAATGCGGTTAAGCGTGCCCACTTTTGGTGCAGGAGTAATCTCCACAAAGTGCGAAATAGGCACCTGCCCGCGAGGGGTATTAATCGTCAAACGCTCAAGCTGGTTCAATGTGCGCCAGTTTTCTGGCAGGCGAACGCGAATATCCACTTCATCATTCACCGTCGGCGGGCGGTAAGTGGCGACTTGCAGGCCGGTAGTGAGCAGTTGAACGGCACTGCCGATGGTGGTGATATCGGTTCCCATACGGGCAGCGGCTTCGCGATCCACATGCACCTGCCACTCGACGCCCGGCAGGCTGCGGTTATCCTGAATATCGGTAAAGCCGCCAAGGTTGCGCATCATCGCCGTGATTTGATCAACCCCTGCATCGGCAATGTCCGGGTCGGTAGCACTCACTTCCAGCACAATCGGCTTGCCGCCGCCGGGGCCCATCTCCTGCTCTTGAAACTCCAGGGTAATGCCTGGGATATCCTGGGTGCGCTCAGCCATATCCGCCAGAATGGTGCGAGCAGGACGGCGCTGGTGCCAGTCGATGAACTGAAACTGCAGCATGCCAATCACATCGCTGCCCATCTGTTGATCAGGTACGGCATAAGAGCGCGCATAGAGCGCTTCCACTTCGCTCAGTCCGCCCAGCCGCTGCTCCACGCGCTGCAATATCGCGTCAGTTTCTTCCGCCGAAAAATCGCCACGGGCGCGTACCAGTACCTGGGCGCTGTCCGGCTCGACACTGGGAAAAAAGTCTACGCCATGGTTAAAGCGTGCATAGCCGGTGTACAGAAGCGCGATCAACAGCACCGCAAACAGCAGTACCCAGGCCGGATGCTGCAGCAGGCGGCTCAATATCCGGCGATACCCACGCCCCAGCGCCGTGCTTTCATCTATCGGCCCGGTACCACTGGCATGAGAGGTGCGCGTGAACAGGCGGCCCAGCGTAGGCAAGAACACCAGCGCCATGGCCAGCGAGGCCAGCAAGCATAAAATCACCGTGGCGGGCAGGTACTTCATAAATTGGCCCACCACGCCCGGCCAAAACAGCAGCGGGATGAACACGGCGAGTGTCGTTGCCGTAGAGGCGATGACCGGCCAGCTCATGCGTGAGGCCGCATCGAGCCACGCTTGATGCGGCGCTTGGCCGTCGTGCAGATGCCGGTCGGCCAACTCGCTGACGACGATAGCCCCATCCACGAGCATGCCCGCGACCAAAATCAGTGCAAACAGCACGACAATATTGAGCGTAAATCCAAACGCCCACACCAGCAGAATGCCGGTGAGGAACGCTCCTGGAATGGTCAGCCCTACCAGCAGCGCCATCCGCCAGCCCATCACGGCCACCACCACGATGAGTACCAGCACAACGGCGGTTAACACGTTATTCAGCAGCTCCGAGAGCATATTCTGCACGGTAACCGACTCATCCAGAATAGTGGTTATCCGTAGCTGTTCGGGCAGCAGGTCTTCCGCGAGTGCGAACTGCTCTCGCACTGCTTCAATGGTCGCGATGATGTTGGCCCCAGCGCGTTTGGAGATTTCCAGCACCACGGCGGGCTGGCTATCAATACGGGCAAATCCTTCGGCCTCTTTGTAGGTGGGGTGAATCCAGGCCACATCGCCAAAGGTGACCACTTGATCTCCTTCTACTTTCACCGGCATGTTCATCACGTCGTTTAACGACTCAATAATGCCGGGAACCTTTAACGCTAAACGCCCCGCGCCCGTATCCAGACTGCCTGCGGCGACCAAGCGGTTATTGCGTGATATCTGATTGAACAGGGTGTCGAAATCAACGCCGTAGCTCTCCAGCACCAGCGGGTCGACGACGATCTCCAACAGGTCCTCCCGTTCGCCAGCAATCTCTACCTCGAGCACATCGGCGATGCCTTCGATTTCCTCTTTCAAGCGCCGGGCAATCGTCATCCGCTCCCGGGTATCCAGATCGCCGGAGAGGCCGATACTCAGAACGGGAAACTCGGAGACGTTAACTTCCATCACCCGTGGCTCTTCCGCTTCATCGGGCAGGCTGCTGCGGGCAATATCGACGCGCTCGCGCACATCGGCCAGCGCGGTGTCTGGGTCAAAACCAGGGTCGAACTCAAGCGTCACCGAACCGTGCCCTTCACTGGACTGAGCGGTGAATTTACGCAGCCCCTCGATGCCACGCAGCTCTTGCTCCATGGGGCGAACCAGTAGACGCTCGCCATCTTCGGGGCTGACGCCCTCCAGCGCGAGAGATACGTAGATAATCGGAATGGTAACGTCGGGGTTGGCTTCTTTGGGAATCGCCTGCCATGCGGCCGTGCCCGCCAGTAGCAGCCCTACCAGTAGCAGCAGTGTGGTACGGGTATGGGTGAGGGCGGCATTAATTAACTGGCGCATGTCCACCTTCCTGGGCAGGCACGGGGGTTACTGCTTCGCCGGGGCGGACCAAGCCAGCCCCTAATGTAATGAGAGTGACCGGGTCGGGCAGGCCGCTGACATAGGCGCGCTGGGTATCGGCGCTAACTAGCTCGACGGCGGTTTGCACGACACGATCCTCGTCATCCAAGTGCTTGATGGCTAACTGGCCACGCTCATCAAGGCTGAATAACGCAGGCGAAAGGGTGTGCACTTGGCGGGGTGGCAATGTGATCGTGAACTCTGCACTGCCTCCCGCTAAGCGCAGGCGCTCGGGGTTGTCGAGTGCTACTTCGATATAGAACGTACGGGTCGCTTCTTCTGCACGGCTGCTGATATAGCTCACTTCGCCAGCGAGCGATCCACCGTTAAGTAGACGGGCCGTCACGGGTAACCCCACGCTTAAAGCACCTATCTGCTGCTGTGACACCCAGGCGGTACCGGTTAGGCGGCGATCATCAATCAAGCGTGCCCACTCTTCGCCTGGCTGGAGTAGGTCGCCAAGCTCTACCTGTATTCGGTCGAGGGTGCCGTCAAATGGGGCAGTGGGCCGGGTGTCTTGCAGCTGTTTCTCTAGCTGCGCCACCTGCGCCGCGCTGGCGCTGAGCGCGCTTTGCAGGCGCAGCAGCTCCGGCTGGGAAATTAGCTCACGACGGCGCAGGCTCTGGGCACCGGCGTACTCGGCTTCGGCCAGCGCTAGTTCATCTCTGGCCTGCCGCAAGCGTTCGGGCAGGGCATCGTTATCCAGCACTAGTAGCGTTTCGCCCTGGCGCACGCTCTCTCCTTGCTTGACCGGCTTCTCTGCGACGTAACCCGCGACGTTGGCACGCAGCACTGTCTCACGCTCAGCGGTGAGCTGGCCCTGTAGCACCTGCTGGGGAATATACGGCGTGCTCTGCTGAGTGCTTACCTCGACGCGGGGGAGGGCCTCGGCTTGCTCTGCTGTGCTTTCAGGAGGTGAAGATTGAAACTGCTGAAAATCGCCAACGGCCAGCCATACCACTAACGCCAGCACCAGCAGGCTAGCCAGCGCGTAAGAGGGGGGAATTCGTCGCATGGAAAGTCACTGTTCCAAGGGAATGACAAAATAGATAGCGCGGTAAGGATGGTACCGCAGCCCGTCACACCATAGCGTAACTGGCCGTTTTCAGCGAGTATCAAGCCCGCGTGCAAATGGGTAGTCGTCTCATGTCTGATTGAGTTTTTGAGCGTCTGGGCATACCATCATGGCGCTATTCTTTACCAGGCGAACCTCCATTAGGCGAACCATCAAGGAGCAATGATGAAAGATCCAGTACGTATTGCGATTACCGGCGGTGCCGGCCAGATCAGCTACTCTCTTATTTTCCGTATTGCCGCTGGCGACATGCTAGGGCCGGATCAGCCTGTCATTCTCCAGCTTCTCGAAATTCCTCAAGCGATGGACGCGCTGAACGGCGTCGTGATGGAAGTTAACGACTGTGCGTTCCCGCTGGTGCAAGACATCGTTGCCACCGACGACCCGAACGTTGCCTTTAAAGATGCTGACTTCGCTCTGCTGGTAGGTGCACGTCCGCGTGGCCCGGGTATGGAGCGTAAAGATCTGCTGGAAGCCAACGCCGCGATCTTCTCTGTACAGGGTAAAGCACTGAACGACCATGCTAGCCGTGATGTGAAAGTGCTGGTCGTCGGCAACCCGGCCAACACCAACGCGCTGATTGCTTCCTGCAACGCGCCGGATCTGGACGCTGGTCAGTTCACTGCCATGACGCGTCTGGACCACAACCGCGCGCTGACCCAGCTGGCTCAGAAAACTGGCAAGCACGTCACTGACGTCGAAAACATGATCATCTGGGGCAACCATAGTGCCACCCAGTACCCGGATCTGGCCCAGTGCAAAGTCGACGGCAAAGCCGCTTTCGATCTGGTCGAGCGTGACTGGTACGAAAACGACTTCATCCCGACTGTACAGCAGCGCGGTGCCGCCATCATCAAAGCGCGCGGTGCTTCCTCTGCCGCTTCTGCTGCGTCATCTGCCATCGACCACATGCGCGATTGGGCGCTGGGTTGCGACGGCATCGTCAGCATGGCGATTCCCTCCGACGGCAGCTACGGCATTGCCGAAGGCATCATCTACTCCTACCCGGTGCGCTGCCAGGGTGGCAAATATGAAATCGTCCAAGGCTTCGAACTGGACGCGTTCAGCAAAGAGAAGATGCAAGCCACCGAAAAAGAACTGCGTGAAGAGCGCGCTGCCGTTGAGCACCTGCTCGGCTAAACGCGCCTGCTAAGCGCTTTTTATAAGCGCTTAGTCACGCAAAACCCCGCAAGATTTCTTGCGGGGTTTTTTTGTCGGTATTGGCTGCGCAGGTACGACCCTCCAATAGGGTGAGCGCCACGAGTCAATGTGCGCCTCGAGTTTTTGATGAAAAGAGTGTCGAATAGAGCAGCGGTAGATAAAGACGTAAGAACGCTGGGGCACTCATCGGCACCGTTAGAGGAGAAGGGTATGCAGGCGATTGAGTTTGAGGCAGACATTCAAGACGGTATGGTTAAAATCCCGGACGAATATGGAGACTTAAAAAACAGGCATGCCCGGATTGTGGTGCTGTATGAAAACAGCACATCAGAGCCGAGCGAGCCTGGGCCGTCATCCGGTCTCGATTTCTCGTCTGTCAAAGCGCCCACTCTGACAACCCAGGAAGGGGTCGAATATCAACGGAGCATGCGGGATGAGTGGTAACTATTTGCTCGATACAAACGTTTTTATCAACGCGATCGAGCGACAGCTATGCCTGCCGCCTGCCTATTACGCTTACTCCGTGATCACTGAGCTTGAACTGTTGGGATTCCCAGGTTGACCCCTTCAAGAAGAACAGGCTATTTCAGCTTTATTAGCCAAGCTGACACGCGTCGAGCTCAACCACTCGGTAAAAATAGAGACGATCAACACACGTCGTCATACTCAGATGAAATTACCTGACAGCATCATTTCTGCATCTGCCACGGTGACGCAAACAACATTGGTCACAGACGATGCCAAATTGGCAGCTAAGCACCCAGGCAAAGCTATGTCTTTGAATATGCTCTTGAGTTCTTAAGAGTAGATGTCGTCACCGAGATTGAATGATTCACGGTGGCCCAATCCAGGCGGCTAATCGCCGCCTTCGCGGGTGCCTCATTTGCTCGTCCCTCGCAAGATTCGTTACGCCGCGCTACGGGTGTCACGTACTTGAGGTGGACTAATTTGTAGCGCGGCGTAAGCGGAGCGCACCCGCGAAGCACCCCGCCAGGGGTGCCGATGGCGTCACCAAGATTTGATGGTTCACGGTGGCTCCATCCGGGCGGCTCACCGCCGCCTTCGCGGGTGCCTCATTTGCTCGTCCCTCGCAAGATTCGTTACGCCGCGCTACGGGGTGTCACGTACTTGAAGTGGGCACCTTGTAGCGCGTGGTAAGCGAAGCGCACCCGCGAAGCACCCCGTGAGGGGTGCCGAAGGCGGCTCAGAGATTTGATGATTCACTTTAGCCCAATCCGGGCGGCTAATCGCCGCCCCCCCCCCGCGGGTGCCTCATTTGCTCGTTACCTCGCAAGATTCGTTACGCCGCGCTACGGGGGGCCATGTACTTGAGGTGGGCTAATTTGTAGCGCGGCGTAAGCGGAGCGCACCCGCGAAGCACCCCTCTAGGGGTGCCGATGGTGGCATTAGGTTGGATGAATTACGGTGGTGATATCGAGGCGGCTGTCGCCATCTCACGAAATGCGTGACACTTACCTTAATCCCGCAGGCTCATGATCCGCCAATGGCGCTCTTCTGCCACTTTACGCAGGGTGTCGTCTGGGTCGACGGCAACCGGGTGATCAACTTTCTCAAGTAGCGGTAGATCGTTGTGAGAATCGCTATAGAACCACGCGCCGTCCATGGTGATATCTTGGGCTTCTAGCCACGCTTGTAGGCGGATGACTTTACCCTCGCGGTAACTGGGCACGCCGTCAACACGGCCAGTATAGCGGCCATCGACCATTTCCGGCTCTACAGCGATTAAATCATCAACACCTAAGCGCTCGGCAATGGGGCCGGTAATAAAACGGTTGGTGGCAGTGATAATCAGCAGCGTATCGCCTTTGGTGCGGTGGCGGGCCAGCAGCTCCTCGGCTTTGGGCAGAATATGCGGCTCGATTTTGCTGGCCATGAATTGCTGGTGCCACGCCGCCAGCTGCTCCGGCGTGTTTTCAGCCAGCGGTTTCAGCGCCATTTCCAAAAATGCCGCCATATCCAGAGTGCCCGCGTTGTAATCGGCGAGAAAGCGCTCGTTGGCCTCGCGGTAGGCCACCGGGTCCACTGCGCCTTGCTCCACCAGAAACTCACCCCAGGCATGGTCGCTGTCGATGGATAGCAGCGTATTGTCCAAATCGAAAATGGCCAGACTCACGGCGCTCCCCTTATGGTTAATGTTGGACGTTGGTCGTCGGATACAAAGCGCCGGATTATCGCAGAGTCACCTAGGTTTCACCACTTAGCGTGATATTGTATTGATACGCTTGTCTCCCTTGTGGAAAAATGGGCATAACTGAAAATTTATGAAGGTGATGTCCGTGATCGACGCTGACGGCTTTCGCCCCAATGTTGGCATTATCATTGCCAATAGCCAGGGGCAGCTGCTTTGGGCGCGTCGTGTAGGGCAAAATGCGTGGCAATTTCCCCAGGGAGGCATTAAGGCAAGCGAGACGCCACAACAAGCGCTTTTTCGTGAACTCCACGAAGAGATCGGCTTAACCGCCGACGATGTTGATATTGTCGCCTGCACCCGGGGCTGGCTGCGCTACCGTCTGCCACGACGCATGATTCGTACCCACTCAAGGCCAGTGTGTATTGGCCAAAAACAGAAGTGGTTTTTACTCAAAATTCGTTGCCAAGAAAACCGTATTTGTATGACGGCCACGCCCAAGCCGGAATTCGACGGTTGGCGATGGGTTAGCTACTGGTACCCGTTAGGGCAAGTGGTGCCGTTTAAACGAGAGGTCTATCGGCGTGCGCTAAGAGAGCTTTCTCCTCGCGTGCAGCGCTTGGCACAAGATAACGAAGGATAACGCGCGCATCATTGCAGGATAAAAGCAGTGTTAGCCCAGCCGGACAATCCCTCAGCGAGGCAAATAATAGTGAATAGGAAAACGTCCATGCTTGAGGTGCTGCGACGCGTTATTCAAGAAGTGAATGGCGCACGGAACCTCGACGCCGCGCTGTCGACCATGGTGCGCCGCATACGCAAAGCCATGCAGACCGACGTGTGCTCCTTTTATCTTTACGATAAAGAACTGGAGTCGTTGGTTCTGATGGAAACCATTGGTCTGCGTACCCAAGCCGTGGGTCGTGTCGTGTTGCCGCTGGGGGAAGGCCTAGTGGGGCTGGTGGCCAAGCGCAGCGAGCCGCTCAACTTGGAAGATGCCCAGTCGCACTCCCATTTCCGCTACTTTGAAGCGACCGGTGAAGAGCGTTATTCAAGCTTTCTTGGGGTGCCGATTATCCACCAGCGCCACATGTTGGGGGTGCTGGTGGTGCAGCAGGCGGAAAAGCGCCGCTACGATGACGAAGATGAAGCCTTCCTGGTCACCATGGCGGCACAGCTTTCGGGCGTGCTGGCTCATGCCTTAGCCACCGGTAATCTCACTCGCCCCGCGCTACCCGGTGGCCAGGCGATGTTCAAAGGGGTCGCGGCCTCACCCGGCATGGCCATGGGCGAAGCCGTGGTGATCACTCCTCCCGCCGACCTCAATAGCGTTCCTGATCTTATTCCCAGCGACCAGGAGTACGAAATTGCCCGGCTAAAAGAGGCCATCGGCAAAACCCGCGATGAGATTCGTGCCGCTGCAGAGCGTTTGGTTAACCGGATCTCTTCCCAGGAGCTAGCGCTGTTTGATGTTTATCAACAGATGCTGGGAGAGGCCGCGCTCTCCGAAGAGGTGGAAAAGCGCATTCGCGAAGGCCAGTGGGCGCCGGGGGCGCTCGCCGATGTCGTTCGCCGCCACGTGCAATACCTAGAGCGTGTCGATGATGACTACCTGCGCGAGCGGGCAGCAGATATTCGCGACCTGGGCCGTCGCGTGTTGGCGCACCTGCAAGAAGATACGCCTTCCACGCCGGAAACCTATCCAGACAGCGCCATTTTAGTTGGCGATGAAATCAGTGTGGCCATGCTGGGCGAAGTGCCGCGCGACAAGCTAAAAGGATTGGTGTCGGTACGTGGTTCCAGTACGTCTCACGTGGCGATTGTCGCCCGTGCCATGGGCATTCCCACGGTATTAGGAATGGTAGACCTGCCGCTGCCACGCCTGAACGGTGCGCCCGTGGTGCTAGATGGCCACCGGGGGCGGCTATTTGTGCGTCCTGCCGCCGAGCTGCAAACCCGCTACGCTAGCCTGATTGCCGAAGAGAAAGTGCTCAGCGAAGTGCTGGAGCATGAACAGGATCTGCCCAGTAGAACCCCCGACGGCCATGAAATGCCGCTGATGGTGAATACTGGCTTGGCGGTGGATGCCTCTGCACTGCTGAAAAGCCGCATTGGCGGGGTGGGGCTCTATCGCACCGAAGTGCCATTTATGATTACCGAGCGCTTCCCAGGTGAAAAAGAGCAGATGCGCATGTACCGCGAGCAGTTGAAAGGCTTTGCGCCGCTGCCGGTGGTGATGCGTACTCTAGATATCGGTGGCGACAAAGATTTGCCCTATTTCCCGATTGAGGAAGCCAACCCGTTCCTGGGCTGGCGGGGTATGCGCGTTACCCTGGATCATCCTGAAGTTCTGATGGTACAGCTGCGCGCCATGCTTAAAGCCTCCCACGATTTAGGCAATCTCTACGTGCTGCTCCCCATGATCACCAATGTGGAGGAGGTCGATGAGGCAATACGGCTGCTTGATCGCGCCATCTTAGAGTTGGGCGAAGAGGGTATTAAGGTTGAGCGGCCAAAAGTGGGGGTCATGATTGAAGTGCCCGCGACTATTTATCAAATGGACGCGCTGGCTAAGCGTGTCGATTTTTTCTCGGTAGGCAGTAATGACCTTACCCAGTACCTGCTAGCGGTGGATCGTAACAATCCGCGGGTGTCTAGCCTGTACGATGCGCTGCATCCCGCGCTACTTGGCGCTTTACAAGAGCTGGCTCAGGATGCGAAGCGGCTGAATAAGCCTATTTCGCTGTGTGGTGAGCTGGCGGGTGACCCAGCAGGCGCGCTGCTGTTGATGGCGATGGGCTTTACCAGTCTTTCCATGAACGCCCCCAGCTTGCCAAAAGTGCGTGCCGCGATTCGTCGGGTCACGCTGGCTGATGCGCAAACGCTGCTCAAAGAGATCATGCGGCTGGATACGCCCGCACTGGTCCATGAGCATCTTAATAAACGGCTGGATGAGTGGCAGTTGTCGCACCTACTGCCCCCTCGTGATTAATAAGCTACTATCGTTGGCATAGCGCCGTAAGTGTCGTTTCGCCAGTAAAGCGCCCGAGCGGCCCAAAGCGCTGCTCAGTGATAGCCACATCGCCCCGGTGGCTGAGCGTCAGCCAAGTAGTCGCGCGGGTGCCGTACTGCTCGCCGACGATAAAAGCCGCTGAGAGCTGACGCTCAAGAGTAACGCCAACCCCCGTATCGGGTAGCAAGTGATCGGCGGCTTGCCCTGGGTTTTGCAGCGCCTGTCGCGTGGCGGGCCGCCATAGGTGATTATTACTACCCTGCATAGCGCAACGTACAGCCTGTAGTTTAGGCCAAGGTGTATTCAAACTGGCATTGGAAAGCCCATGAACCCCGGGCGGCACATTAACAAGGGATATGCCATCGCTTCCCCGGTGCAGGTGCCAGCATTGGTGGGTGGTAGCGACTAATAAATTAAAGCCAGCGTAGCGCTCGGCTTGGTGGCTCGCCATGGTGTCTAGCCATGCGGCGGGGTTGTCACTGCTAAGTACCCCCGCCACCAGTTCGCCTCGGCTGGGCGCGTTAGGGGGCGTGGGTAAGGTGGTATCGCGTACGTTGGTAAGTGCCGCCACAATGCCGTATCGATTTGCTGCCAGCCATGTACCACCCGCTTCCAAGTCTCTGCCACCCAGCAGTGCTTTGTCGCTCCACGCACTCAGTGGGGCAGTAGGGCGTGCATGGAACTCATCACGATTACCCGCTAAGCGTAGAGGAGTGTGGCTATCGGGTGACCAACGAAACGTAATTAAACACATAAATGACTCATAATAGGCATTATTCGGGGCATACTTAAGTGGCGCGACATGACACACTTCCGGTGGAGACGTACACTGACTTTCGCGCCGTGATTAATGATGCGGGCTATCTCTACTAGCCTAACGCCCTGCCAACTGGGACATCGCGAATGACACAACGCTATCAGCGAGAGCACTTCTGGAATGCCATTATCTGGCCAGTTCTATGGCCATTATTACTGGTTCAGGCCGCGCTTGTCCTGCTATGTGTGTTGGTAGGAGCCGTTATCTGGCTAATGTCACCCAGCCAAGCGTCATGGGCAACCACGGTGTGGCTAATGCTTGCCCTTCTGTTGGGCAGCTGCATGAATGTAGGCGTTTTTTTAATGTTAATCAAAGCGCGGAGCAAGTATAAGGACACACTCTTCACGCAGGGGCTTAGCGAGCTTGAGCAGCGTATTGACGAGCTGCGCAGGAGGGTGGCCCTTAACTCTTTACCAGCGCTTGTTGAGCCGAAGGCCGATGAACAGCCCTGCCAGCGGCTTACCCTGGCGAACGACCAGCTAGAAGGGGTTATTCGAACGCTTGATAAAGCGAGTCATGTGGTCACACAGGATGGTCATGCTAGGAGTGACCAAGCGTTGTTGGATGACTTGCATCACCAGCAGAAGCAACTCAAACATTTAATGGCAGGCAGGGAGCGGGCAAGAGAGGAGTCTCGGCTTAAATCAGGCTACCTAACGTTGATGCAACGAGAAGCCGATAGCCTGTTTGAGCACCTTGGCAGCATGCTAACGGAGGATGCGTCTGAGACCAGCCGCCAGAACGTTACCCACCTGCGTGAACGCCTTGCTGATATCCGCTCACTATTAGCTAATTTCGTGCAGCAGAGTGTGAATGAGACAAGCAGTGACGATTTATCAGGGGGCGGTGAGCACCGGCCTCGCGTATTGGTCGTTGACGATGGGCCGGTAAACTTAATGCTGGCGCGGCAAATGTTAGAGTCCCAGGGCCTTAAGGTGGAAGGTGTCAGTAGCGGTGAGCAAGCCCTAGAACGCCAGCAGTCCACTTTTTATGATTTAGTCTTTATGGATATTTTTATGCCCACTCTCGATGGGCTTGAGACGACTCGCCGTTGGCGTAAGTTTGAGCAATCAAATCAAAAGCAGCGCAGTGTGATGATTGCGTTGACCGCCAATGTCGATAACGCGGGCAGAGATACCTACGAAGCCGCTGGAATGGATGACCTTCTAGCCAAACCCTATCAACCGGATACCTTGCATAGCATGATTAATAAATGGTTGCCTCACGCCCTGGAGAGGCCGAGCCAATGACCTTTGCAGCCATTTTAGCCAGTTACTTGGCGCTAGGGGCAGTCGCTGGCACGATGGCCGGGCTATTTGGGGTTGGTGGCGGGATCATTATTGTTCCTGTGCTGGTGTTTGCCTTCGGGCTACAGGGCATTTCCCCTGAGATCACTATGCACCTTGCTGTTGGCACCTCGCTTGCCACTATCGTCATTACCGGCGCTTCTTCAGCCCTTGGGCATTTTCGTAAAGGTAGCGTGCATCGTGCTTGGTTTATGGCCTTGCTGCCCGGCTTAATGCTAGGCGCGATTGCTGGGGTGTTTATTGCTGATAACTTGTCGGGCACCGTGCTGGGTACGCTTTTTGGCGTCTTCGTACTTCTATTAGCTACCAAAATGGTCATCGGGCTTACGCCGAAACCCGGCACTATTGCCCCTGGAAAAGTAGCAATGGCCATTGCGGGTGGCGTAGTTGGAGCGATTTCTGCGCTGTTCGGTATAGGCGGTGGTGCCATGACAGTGCCTTGGCTCTCTCGCTGCGGTGCCACTATGACACAAGCGGTGGGAACCTCTGCGGCCTGTGGCTTACCAATAGCAGTGGTAGGGGCGGTGACCTTTATCGTGGTGGGGTGGGGGAACCCGCTCTTGCCGCATTGGGCAACCGGATTTGTTATGTGGCCAGCATTTATCGGTATCGTAGCCACCAGCGTACCGTTTGCCCGTATTGGCGTGCGTTTGGCCCATGTGCTGCCTGCCGATGTACTGCGTTTCTGTTTTGCTGCTCTGCTCGCTGTGGTGGGATTACGCTTCATACTGGCGTAATGGCGCTTTGGCACACTGTAGCGTTTCTTTTATTTGATTAGAGAAAGTGAATGATTAACTACCCAACGATAGACCCTGTTGCGATTTCCCTCGGCCCGTTGCAAGTGCATTGGTACGGCCTCATGTACGTGGTCGGCTTCGTGGCGGCGTGGTGGCTAGGCTGCAAACGTGCCCCGCGTCTAGGAATGAACAAAGACGACATTGGCGATTTGCTTTTCTACTGTGCCATTGGCGTAGTCGCCGGTGGTCGCTTGGGCTACGCGCTGTTTTACGGATTAGAACAGTGGATGGCCGACCCGCTCTGGATCTTCCGCGTGTGGGATGGCGGCATGAGCTTCCATGGTGGCTTGATGGGCGTATTGCTGGCCGCCTGGCTATTTGCCCGCCGCAAGCAGTTGGCCTTCTTCACCCTCACCGACTTCATCGCCCCGCTCGTGCCGATTGGCCTGGGGGCTGGGCGCATCGGCAACTTCATCAACCACGAGCTGCCCGGCCGCGTGACCTCGCTTCCCTGGGGCATGCCCTTTCCCGGCATGGGCCCAGAGCCGCGTCACCCCTCGGCACTCTACGAAGCCGTATTGGAAGGCGCCGTGCTGTTCGTCATCCTCTGGTGGGTCTCGGCCAAACCTCGTGCGCGCGGGTTCATCTCCGGCCTGTTTCTGCTGGGCTACGGCGTCTTCCGCTTCATGGTCGAATTCGTCCGCATGCCCGACGCCCACATCGGCTACCTCGCCTTTGGCTGGTTCACCATGGGCATGCTCCTCACCCTACCCATGATTATTCTCGGACTCCTCCTGATGCTCTGGTCAAAAGGCAAGCCCATCGACGCCAAGGTATGATCTGGATGTGGCGCTCAGAGTATCCACCTAAACCTGTCTGTGGGAGGCCAATTTTATTGGGCGACTGTTTGGGCAGGCACTTGTGCCTGCATCATCGCGAGCTAAAGCTCCCTCCCACAAGAAGCCCCTTCCTGCAGCAGCAAAGTGGCTGGGTAGAGCCGTGGATTCAGGCTAGCCCAAGCTTGCCTGTGGGAGGCCAATTTCATTGGGCGACTGTTTGGGCAGGCACTTGTGCTTGCATCATCGCGAGCTAAAGCTCCCTCCCACAAGAAGCCCCTTCCTGCAGCAGCAAAGTGGCTGGGTAGAGCCAGTGGATTCAGGCTAGCCTGAGTAGCCGCCCAAGCTTGCCTGTGGGAGGCCAATTTCATTGGGCGACTGTCTGGGCAGGCACTTGTGCCTGCATCATCGCGAGCTAAAGCTCCCTCCCACCACCCTTAACATAGACGTTGCCTTTAGGGCGGCCTAGAATACAGCCTCATACTCGCTGTTAATCTGGAAATCTTGTGACTGCTACAACGCCTTCGCTTACCACGTCGAACGAATTGCCTGCGCTTGAACAGCCTTACCTGGACCTGATGCGCACTGTGCTCGAACAGGGCGTTGATCGCGGTGACCGTACCGGTACGGGTACGCGCTCGGTGTTTGGCCACCAGATGCGCTTCGATCTTTCCCGTGGGTTTCCGCTGCTGACCACCAAGAAGCTGCACCTGCGCTCCATCATCCACGAGCTGCTGTGGTTTCTGAAGGGCGATACCAACATCGGTTACCTGAAAGAGCACGGCGTGCGTATCTGGGACGAGTGGGCTGATGAAGAGGGCAACCTGGGCCCCGTATATGGCTACCAGTGGCGTAGCTGGCCGCACCCCAAGGGCGGCAGCGTGGATCAAATTGCCAATGTGCTAGAGCAAATTCGCACCAACCCGCAGTCGCGGCGGTTAATTGTCTCGGCCTGGAACCCAGGCCAAGTGGATGAAATGAAGCTGCCGCCTTGTCACTGTCTGTTTCAGTTCTACGTCGCCAACGGGCGACTCTCCTGCCAGCTTTACCAGCGCAGTGCCGATATTTTCCTCGGCGTGCCGTTCAATATCGCCAGTTACGCGTTGCTGCTGAGCATGGTGGCCCAGGTCACGGGCTTACAGCCGGGGGAATTCGTTCACACGCTTGGAGATGCCCACCTGTATAGCAACCATCTAGAGCAGGCGCAGGAGCAGCTAACCCGCACGCCCATGCCACCGCCTCGGCTCGTGCTCAATCCAGAGGTCACGAACCTATTCGACTTCACCTTCGATGATATTCAGATCGAAAATTACGCGTCCCATCCGCATATCAAAGCAAAGGTAGCCGTATGAGTCAGCAAGCCACCGCCTATGAACCGCTGGTGCCCGTTGCGATGATCGTCGCCATGGCCAAGAATCGCGTCATTGGCGTCGATGGCAAGCTACCCTGGTACTTGCCTGAAGATTTGAAATTCTTCAAACGTATGACCCAGGCCAAGCCGCTGGTCATGGGACGTAAAACCTTCGCCTCCATTGGCAAGCCGCTGCCCAATCGTCTCAATATCGTCGTGACTCGGGATGCCCAGTTTAGTGCAGAAGGCACGCGCGTATGCCATGAGCTACCGGCTGCGTTAGCGCTTGCCGATCAGCAGGCGACCATCGAGGCGGCGGAAGAAATCATGGTCATGGGCGGCGGCGAGATTTACCGTCAAGCCTTACCGTTTGCCCAACGTCTCTACATCACGGAAGTCGATATAGAAGTGGAAGGCGATGCGCACTTCCCCGCGTTCTCGACGGAGGAGTGGCAAGAAGTTCAGCGAGTCGCCGGGCAGCCCGCAGAAGGGCAGTCAAATTATGACTTCGTCGTGTATGAGCGTGTCAACGACTGACCAAGGGCAAAGGAGGGGGTTATGGCCGCCAGCGTACTGCATCTGTTAGAAACGTTAGAAACTCGGCTTGAGCAAAAAAATGCCGAAATCACAGCGCTGCGCGAAGAGAACGAGCGTTTAAAGCAGCAGTTGGCAGCTGTGGCAGCGCTAAGCGCCTCGTCTACAGCAGGTGTAGAAGCGCCTCAAGAAGCGCCTGCTGAGATATCCGCTCAGATACCTTCTCAGAAGACATCTACTCAGCCACCCTCGCCGCAGGCGCTGCTAAAGCAGTGGTATCAACGCTATCCCAATGCGTTTTTTAAAGGACACACCAAACCGCTGAAGGTGGGGATTCACCAGGATTTAGCTGAACGTGAACCCTGGTCGGGTAAGTTAATTCGGCGGGCACTGGCGAATTACGTCAATTTGCCTCGCTACGTAAAATCAATGCGCGAAGGGGCTGAACGGATCGATTTGGATGGTAATCCGGCAGGCAGGGTAGATAAAGAAGCCGCGCAGCATGCGAGCGAGCGACGTAATGAAAAGCCGGAAAAAAAGGTGGCTGATAGCGCCCCGCCTTCTGCCCCAAAAAACGCTGCTCAAGCGGTAGAGCCAGCAAAAAAAGCGCCACAGAAGATAAGTGAGCAGTACCCAAAAACCGCAGTGTCAGAAAAAACAGAACAGAAAAAGCCGCTTAGCCTTGAAGAGAAGCTAAAGGGCTTGCAGCAGAAATTCGAAGGCCACTGAGACCAAAAACAGTTGTCTGGGTTCCATAAAAAAGCACAAAACGTAAAAAAACACTGTTTTTTTTCTATTGCGTTCCCTGGAATCCCGGTATAGAGTTTGACCTGCGAGCATTGGACTATAACAAGGCTTTGTTGAGGACATGTCGCATACCACCGGGAAAAACCGGCGGATGAGAAAAAGAGCATGGCCCGCAAGCCACATACTGGCTTCTTAGAAGGCCGGTAATAACGATCGAAACAGTAAGCTAGTTGCAGTACGGTACTTTCCAAGCTGGTAACTTTGATAGCTTCTACAACCAGTTTGTATCTCTGCCGTTCGACGTTTACATCGATCGTGGCCTAGAGTTCGCTAGTCATCGTAAGCAGTCTCGCGGCGATTCTATCGGTTACTATACACCCGACTTGAGCGGCTTCACCGCTTTCCTGCAGGCTAAGCATTATACTGCACGTGGTGCAGCTGATCCTTCTGCTGATTCTGAAGTGGCAGCTCAAGGTGGTGTTCGCTATGCACAAGGTCCAGTTACTATCGGTCTTGGTTTTGTTGATGACGTAGCGCGCATTGATGAGAATAACGCAGGCAATGGCGGTGGTAACGATGAAATGTTGTACGGCCTGATTGGTTCGTACGATGTAACTGATCAGTTCTCGCTGCGTTTGGGTTACGAAACCCGTGATGACAACGAAGTGCGGGGCGGTGGCTTCGACACCGTTGGCCTTGGTGGTACTTACACCACTGGCCCGTGGGCATTTGCTGCTGACATCTACGAAGTAGATCCGGATGGCGAAGAAAGCCGCACTTCTTGGGCACTGGGTACTTACTACAAAGTTTCCAGCAACTTCGACGTATTCGTAGAGCTGCAGCAGCCGGATCAGCAGTCCATCAACGTTACTCTTGATGGCTCTGACTCTGAAATCAATGCTGATGGCGACGACATGTACTGGCTGACAGGCGCTCGTTACCACTTCTAAGCTTGGTTTAAACCACGCTTACGGGTGTAACCCCTGTAGACAGAATAGAACCGGCCCCTTTTAGGGGCCGGTTTTTTTGTTTGCCCGGCGAAGCCGGCAAACCCGGCCATCTGAAAGAAGATGGCGTCACCCCGACTGAGGGGAAGACAATCCGACTGGCAAGGGCGTCACTGGCCAACGGTGGGGTCTGAAGGAAGCCATAGGAAGTTAA
>NZ_JBSXNN010000022.1:0-51082 GCF_056857635.1 Vreelandella sp. L-15
GAACGGCCTGTTCCAGGCGGCTCGGTCACGCGCACGCGGCTACCGGAACGAGGCCAACTTCATCGCCATGATCTACCTGATTGGCAGCCCAGTGGGCCGCCTGTTCGATCAGGCCAAATCCACATGAAGTGACGAAGAACCAGAAAAGGGGGTCTTCCAGGCTATTGTATTCGGTGGCTGTGCGGTTCATATCCACACACAAGCTCGAGGCAGTGCCGATATTGACGCTGAGGTAGCATCACATGGATTGGCTAAGAAGTCTGATATTATCGCCCTTCTGGGCGAAGATGCCTATGTGTTTACCGATGATGCTGGAGTTGTGCAAATATTGGAGCTAGATATCAGCTTTAACACGACATTAGCTCCATTGCATGAAGATTATGAAGATCGTGTCATTCGGTTGATGATCCAAAGTCATGCCCCTAACGTTGAAGTCTATGTCGCGAGTGCGCTAGATGTGGCAATCTCAAAGCTTGGTCGTTTTGGCGAACGCGACCAAAATGATATTCAAACATTGTTGCAACTCCCCTATGTTGATATCGAAGAATTCGAACGGTTAGCTCGGGAAGCGATCAGTTACTATGTTGGCGATGAAACTCGTATTTTAGGTAATCTGAAAATGATGCTGGATGAGTATCATCATAGCGAGGGTTAAAGATGCAGTTTTCCGTCACGCATAAGCAGCTATATCGGGTGGGGGCTCGTCCCCTTGAGAGTGCTGTTGAGGATATCAAAAAGCTGGCTGATTCCATCTGGTATAAAGGGTATCGGCCTACTTGGAGAGAGCTCGAAACCCTCGCTACTGCTATGCCTCATGAGCAGTTCCAACGTTCGCTCTGTGTTCTTGAAATGCTGAGCCAATATCCTGTTTGTCACCGTGATACTGCGCTAGATTTACAGCAGATGACTCAGCGGTACCATCAGCAGTTGTTAGGAAAAGATGAGGTTTTAACACCGGGCCGATATTCTCCTAGCAAAAGATGGGGGCTAAGTGATACCACCGTATCGCTTCGAAAAGCCCTGCTACCTTTGCAAACACGTACTTATGCTGACAAACACAGCCGCTTCCACGGGCTTAGCGCCTGAAAGATAAGAAAGCCCTTGCAGGGTCCCATTGCCCACCGTCTCAATCATCGCGAGCTAAAGCTCCCTCCTACAACAAGCCTGATCGATTCCAAGTAATGTGCCCCCACCGTGGGAGGCCAATTTATTGGGCGACGGCGGCGCCAGCCGCCCTTAGCCTGCCGAGGCACCGGTGCCCTCATCATCGCGAGCTAAAGCTCCCTCCTACAACAAGCCTGATCGATTCCAAGTAATGTGCCCCCACCGTGGGAGGCCAATTTATTGGGCGACGGCGGCGCCAGCCGCCCTTAGCCTGCCGAGGCACCAGTGCCTTCATCATCGCGAGCTAAAGCTCCCTCCTACAGCTGGCCTTATCGATCAAGTAATGTGCCCCCCTGTGGGAGGCCAATTTGTTGGGCGACGGGCACGCATGGTTGTCCATTTGGTCAGAACTTTACCCGGCTCACAACATGAAACATGCTCATGCACCACCTGACGCGGATGCGATGAAAGTCGCGTCAGGCTGCGGTATGATAGCCGCCTCGCTTCTCCATGATGATCCTTTCTAACGAGGTTCCCGCCGATGTTCAGCCGCGACATGACAATTGCCGGATTCGATGATGCGCTGTTTGATGCCATGCAAAAAGAAGTGGCACGCCAAGAAGCCCACATCGAACTGATTGCTTCTGAAAACTACGCCAGCCCCCGCGTACTAGAAGCGCAAGGCAGCCAGCTGACCAACAAATACGCCGAAGGCTACCCAGGCAAGCGCTACTACGGCGGCTGTGAATTTGTCGATATCGCTGAAAACTTGGCCATCGACTACGCCAAGCAGCTGTTCGGCGCGACCTATGTCAACGTGCAGCCGCACTCTGGCTCTCAAGCCAACAGCGCTGTTTTCCAAGCGCTGGTCACACCGGGCGACACCATCCTCGGTATGAGCCTAGACGCGGGCGGCCACCTGACTCACGGTGCCAAGCCCAACTTCTCCGGCAAGCACTACAACGCCATTCAGTACGGCCTGAACGAGCAAGGCCTGATCGACTACGACCAAGTCGCTTCCCTGGCCCGTGAACACAAGCCGAAAATGATCATCGCCGGTTTCTCCGCCTACTCACAAATTGTGGACTGGGCAAAATTCCGCGAAATCGCCGACGAAGTAGGTGCTTACTTACTGGTGGATATGGCGCACGTTTCTGGCTTGGTCGCTGCTGGCGTTTACCCTAGCCCGCTGCCCCACGCCCACGTGGTCACGTCCACGACGCACAAAACTCTGCGCGGCCCGCGTAGCGGCGTGATTCTCTCAGCCGAGAACAATCCGGACATCGAGAAGAAGCTGCAGTCGGCAGTATTCCCCGGTGGCCAGGGCGGCCCGCTGATGCACGTCATCGCCGCCAAAGCGATCTGCTTCAAAGAAGCCATGGAGCCCGAGTTCAAAACCTACCAGCAACAGGTGGTTAAGAACGCTCAAGCCATGGCTAAGGTATTCATGGATCGCGGTTACGACATCGTGTCCGGCGGTACCGAGGACCACCTGTTCCTACTCTCGCTGATTAAACAAGGCGTGACTGGTAAAGATGCGGACGCTGCCCTCGGCCGCGCGCACATCACCGTTAATAAAAATGCCGTACCGAACGACCCGCAAAGCCCGTTTGTCACCTCTGGCCTGCGTATCGGCACCCCGGCAGTCACCACGCGCGGTTTCGGTGAAGAGGAGTGTACGCAGCTGGCAGGCTGGATTTGCGATATCCTCGATGTACTGGCCAAAGGCGAAGACACCAGCAGCGTCGAAGCCCAAGTGCTTGATAAAGTCGCTGAAGTTTGTGGCCGCTTCCCGGTTTACAAATAAGCTGATTGTCAGTAAGTTCGTGTTAAGGCTCTCTCACAGTCTCTCCTAGGCTACGGAAAGCCCAAGAAACGGGCACCCTCAAACAGGGTGCCCGTTTCTTGTTGGCTGACTTAAAGCGGGAGGGTAGCTAGCGCCCGCAAACACTTTTGTACCAATGAAGAGGCTTTGGCCTGTTCATCAGATTCACAGTAACAGCGCAGCTCAGGGGCATTACCCGAAGGGCGAAGGTGAACGATATCCCCATTATCCAGCGTGGCGCGAAGGCCATCGGTGGTATCAATATGGGCCACCGACGCCTCCAACCCTAGTACTTGCACTAAGGTAGCTGGGGAGGTTTCCCACTCCGCCAAAAGCTCACGGCTTTTCTCGGTGGGGAACTCCGTTAAGCGATCACTCGCCGTATAACGGGCAGGCAATTCAGCGAATAGCTGAGAGAGCGGAACCGCTTTTTCAGCTGCCATTACCATTAGCGTGAGTGCAGGCAGCAGAGCGTCGCGGGTGGGTAATGCTGCGAGCTGGCGTTTATCCTCCTCCAGCGTACTGCCCAGTAAAAAGCCGCCGTTCGCCTCAAAACCCGCCACGCGGTTAAAGTCTGCTGAAAGCGCTGCCATGCCCGCCAATACATAAGGGGAGCCAATGCGTGTGCGCGCGACTTTCTTAAAAGCACCGCACTGCTCAATGACAGTATTACAACTCACCGGCACTGCCAGTGCCTCAATATTCAATGCGCGAGCGCATAGCAGCCCCACGATATCGCCACGCTGCCAAGTGCCCGTTTCATCGCCCACTAACGGCCTGTCGCCATCGCCATCGGTAGAAAGCAGGGCGTGTAAATGATGCTGTTTTGCCCAAGCGCGCCCTTTGGCTTGATCTTCTTCACTGACCGCTTCGGTATCAACCGGCACAAACGCATCGCTGCGGCCTAGCGTTACCACTTCCGCCCCCAGCGTTTCCAAAATATGCGCGTTTAGGTCACGGCCCGCTGCGGAATGCTGGTAAAGGCCAACCCGCCAGCCTGTTAGCGGCTCACCAGGGAACCAAGTGGCAAAGCGCTCCGCATAGGCTTGGTTAGCGGCATCCGATACCTCATTGCGCTCAACGGCAGCGAGTGAAGGCATAGCAGCATCGGCCTGTAAAATAGCCGCTTCATCCTCTTTGCTAATCTCACCATCTGGGCGGTAAAACTTAATCCCGTTACGGTCGAAGGGAATGTGGCTGCCGGTAATCATAATGCACGGAACGCCATCGGCCATGGCCTTCAGCGCCAGGGCGGGCGTAGGCAGCACGCCATAATCATCCACTGCCAATCCCATCGCCTTGGCGGCGCTGGTGCAAGCGGCAGCCATGCCAGGGCTGCTCGGGCGGCGGTCCAACCCCAAGGCAATGCGCTCAAATGTAAATGAACGCTTCATAGCGGAAATGAAGGCCACGGTAAAGGCCGCGCATACTTCGTCGGTGAACTGCTCCACCAAGCCACGTGCGCCGCTAGTGCCAAAGGCAATGCCACTTTGATTAATAATCTCGGAAGTAGAGCGAGATAAACTCAACATGAATCTCCCTGTGCAATATGGATCAGTCGCCATTATCGAAAGCATAAACAATAAGTTTAACACCCTTACCCGTCGGCGCTATGCAATGACAATGAGTTGTCGTGAAAGCGTCACGCTTTCGTCACTGTTGCATAGGTAAGCTCAAGGAATAGCAGCAATGCTTGAACCAAAAAGTACTTGAGCTAAAAAGGGAAGGGGTCGTTATCAATATCACGCGTAGCACGCTGCTGGATGTGCTTGAGCACGCGGTGGCTGCTTCAGCGCCGAGCGTAACAGCGGGGCAGTTTGCTCAAGTAGGCGGCATTCAATATAGCTACGACTGGAGCCAGCCCGCTGGCGAACGTATTCAGAGTGCCGTTATCCTCAATAACGATGGCACTGTGAATGATGTGCTTGTTGCTAATGGCAGTTTGGTTGGTAATGCCGAAGATACTATTAAAGTCGTTACGTTAGGCTTCCTGGCAGACGGTGGCGATGGCTACCCACTAGGAGAGGGTACCTATCAAAGCCGTCTAGATCTGATGGATGCATTTACCGACGATGGCCAGTTCACGTTTGCTGATAAAGGTACAGAGCAAGATGCTTTTGCAGAGTATATGGCCGCTATGTTCAGCGAAACACCGTTTAGTGAAGAAGAAACACCCGCCAGCGAAGACCTGCGTATTCAAAACCTTAATGAGCGCAGTGAGCTGATCTTCGATGAGCCAGTTGATCCGCTGCTACGCTTGTACGACGCGTCATTTGACCGAGAAGCTGATAGCCAAGGGCTAGCCTACTGGGTTGAGAAGAATGCCTCAGAAAGTCTGGGTGATATTGCCAATAGCTTTATTAACTCAAGTGAATTTAATAGCCAGCATGGCAATCTAGATAACAGCGAATTTGTTGAACTAATGTACGCTAACGTTCTCGAAAGAGCCTCTGACGCAGCAGGAAAAGAGTACTGGCTCAATGAGCTAGACGGTGGTGCAGAAAGAGGAGCAGTGATGATTGGTTTCACAGAATCAGAAGAAAGTATGCTACTGCTAGGTTGATTCTGCCTTCCTTAAAGAGCTGTTTTTTTTCAGTCTGATGGCTCTCCTCGCCAACGTCCCTACCCTTGGTAGGGGCGTTTCTGTTATGCTGCCGCGATTAGTTTTACCTGCACTTGACGCCTTTTCGATTCAACGGTGACCCCTTCATGGCAAAGCAACAGGAAGCAACGGATCTGCAGCGCGCGCTAAAAGCCTGCAAAGGTTCGTTTGTATCGGTCGGTTTTTTCAGTATGTTTGTCAACTTACTGATGTTAGTACCGCCGATGTACATGCTCCAAGTGTACGACCGCGTACTCACTACCCAAAGTTTCGACACCCTGCTCATGCTTACTTTGGTAGTGGTGTTCCTGTTTATGATTATGGGTGGGCTGGAGCTGGTACGCTCGCGGATGCTGGTGCGGGTAGGCAACCGGCTAGATACCGCCATTAACGAGCGCCTTTACAGTGCCATGTTCCGCCGCAGTTTGGTCGCACAAGGCAGCCAAAGTGCCCAACCGCTGAACGATCTAACCAGCCTGCGCCAGTTTCTGACCGGCAACGGCCTGTTTGCCTTTTTTGATGCCCCCTGGGTGCCGGTTTACCTGGGCGTACTGTTTCTATTCCACCCCTGGCTGGGCGTGTTTGCCACCTGCGCGGGGGGCATCTTGCTAGCGCTGGCCATTGCCAACGAAAAGGCCACCAAAAAGCTCCTCGCAGACGCCAACAGCGAGCATATTCAAGCTCAGAATCTAGCTAACTCAAACCTGCGCAACGCCGAAGTGCTGCACGCCATGGGCATGTTGCCCGGCATTATGGGGCGCTGGTCGAAAAAGCATCACGAGTTTCTATCCAAGCAGTCCCAAGCCAGCGACCGTGCCGGTGCGCTAACTAACACCTCCAAAATACTCCGCCTGCTGTTTCAATCGCTCATTCTAGGCTTAGGGGCGTTGCTGGTATTAAGGGGTGAAATGACCCCCGGTATGATGATTGCAGGCTCGATTCTGATGGGGCGGGCATTAGCACCTATCGACCAAATGATCGGCGGCTGGAAAGGCTTTGTTGGCGCCCGTGGCTCCTACGAGCGCCTAAACGAACTGCTCACCCAAATCCCCAGCGAGCAGCGCAAAATGTCGCTACCCGCGCCTAAAGGTGAAGTAGCCCTGGAAGGCGTAGCCGCAGCCCCCCCCGGTGCCCGCATGGCGACCATTCGCGGTATTAACTTCTCCGTACCTAAAGGTGAACACGTCGGCATTATCGGCCCAAGTGCGGCTGGTAAATCGACTCTGGCGCGGGTGCTGTTAGGTATCTGGCCCTCGCAAGTGGGCGACGTACGCTTAGATGGCGGTGTTATTACCCAGTACAACCGCGATGAAATTGGCCCCTATATTGGCTACCTGCCCCAGGATATCGAGCTGTTCGACGGCACGATTAGCGAAAACATCGCCCGCTTTGGCGAGATAGACCCACAGAAAGTGGTCGATGCCGCCAAGAAAGCGGGCGTCCATGAAATGATTCTGGAGCTGCCGAACGGCTACGATACCATCATTTCCTCCACCAGCGGCGCGCTATCCGGCGGCCAGCGCCAGCGTATTGGCCTTGCTCGTGCGCTTTACGGCAACCCGGTGCTGATCGTACTGGACGAACCCAACGCCAACCTGGATGACGCAGGCGAGCGTGCTCTGGCACAAACCATTGCCCAGCTAAAAGCGGAAGGCACCACGCTATTTGTGATTAGCCACCGCACCAGCGTACTGAAAAGCATGGACAAACTACTGGTAATGAAAGAAGGCCAGGTCAGCATGTTTGGCCCCCGCGACCAAGTGCTAGCCCAATTTGCCAAAAAGCCACGCTCCCAAGTGAGCCAGCAGAACTCGGCACGTTTATCAGCAATACCCGGCGGTCGCGGAGGTGAGGAGAAGTAACATGAGCAACGACCAACGCAACCTACCCGCAAACCGGGAAATAGACGTCACTCCCAGCGGCCCCGCCACCATTGATGGCGAAGCCTCGGAAAAACTACCCACCAGCGACAAAGGTTACCGCAGGTTAGGGTATGGCATTCTGCTGGTTGCCCTGGGCGGTTTTGTTCTGTGGTCAATAACGGCCTCGCTAGCGATTGCTGTGGTAGCGCCAGGCAGTGTTTCTATTGAATCCTTCAAACGCACCGTACAGCACCTGGAAGGCGGCATTGTGCGCGAACTGCTGGTCGAGGATGGCGACAAAGTAGAGGCCGGCGAGCCGCTAATTGTGCTAAGTGACACCCAGGCGCGTTCGCAGCTGGAAATTGCCCGCTCGCAATACCTCATCAACCGCGCCATGGAAGCCCGCCTGCTAGCCGAGCAAGAAGGGGCAGAAATGATGGTGATACCTGAAGATATTCAAGACGCCGACAGCCCCCGCGTGCAGCAGATTATTGCCGTACAGCAAAGCCTGTTCACGGCGCGCCGCCAATCGCTGATCAGCACGCTGGAATCCCTGGATGAGCAGATCATCCAGATGCAGGAACAAATCGACGGGCTAGAGCAGCGCATTTCGGTGAATACCCAGCGTATCTCCTCGCTACGCTCGGAAGCAGAAGACTTCCGCTCGCTCTACCGTGAAGGCCTGGGCGACAACCAGCGCCTGCGCGAGCTAGAGCGCCAAGTGCTGCAGTACGAAGGCGACAACGCCGAATTCCGCGCCAACATCGCCCAGCTGCGTTCGCAAATCAGCGAAAACCGAATGCAAAAAGAGATTCAGCAGCAAGAGTTCCAGAAAGAAGTGGGCGAACAGCTGCGGGAAGCCCAGGCGCAAATTGCCCAAGCCGAAGAGCAGATTGTCTCGCTGAGCGACCAAGTAGAGCGCACCGTGATTACCGCACCGGTTTCCGGCACCGTGGTAGGCCGCCAAGTGAACACGGTAGGCGCGGTGATTCGCGGTGGCGATACCATTATGGAGGTAGTGCCCTCTAACGATGGCTTTGTGGTGGAAGCCCGCATTCCCACCCGCGATATCGACAACATCTACATCGGCCAGTTTGCCGAGATCCGCTTTAGCGCCTTCAACCAGCGGCTGACCGATGTGATTGACGGCGAAGTGATCCATGTCAGCGCCGACAGTTTTGAAGATGAAGCCACCGGCGAGCGCTACTACCGTGCGCGGGTTCGCGTGACCGAAGAGGGTTACACGCAAATGAACGAACACATGCAACTGCTCTCGGGTATGCCGGCTGAAGTGATGATCCGCACCGGTGAACGCACCTTCGCCAGCTACATTGCCAAACCCATCACCGATATGCTGGCACGCGCCCTACGCGAGGACTAATGACACAGATGCTAACACGCCTCACTCCGTTGGCACTGGCTATCGGCATGCTCGCGGCACCTTATGCCCACGCCCAGCAAGACCCGCCCGCAGGCAACGAGGCGATGGCAGAGCTAGCCGCCTTAGAGCAAAACAGCGAACTGCCCGCAGCATTGCCATCGCTGCCCGAGCTATTTGCCCGTGCGTTAGAGCACGACGCCGACCTCTCCCGCCAGCGCTATGAGCTAGCCGCCACGCGGGAAGAAGTTCCTATGGCGCGCTCGCAGCTGCTGCCGCAAGTCAGCGCCACCGGCGGCTACCTATGGCAAGACTCCACCAATATTCAAACCTCACCTGATGATTTTGGCCTCGACCAGCCTGCCCAGCGCCCAGGAGAGATAGAAGAAGAGTATTGGCAGCTGCAGCTACAGCAGCCGCTGTTCAGCCTAGAGCGCTGGCGCGGTATGGATGTCGCCAGCGCCCAGGTGGATGCGGCAGAGCTGCAGCTTGCGGTGGTGGAACGGGACCTCGCCCTGCAAGTAAGCGAAGCCTACGTGCAAGCCTACCTCGCCTCCCAACGTTTGGGGTTGTTGGAATCCCAGCAGGAGTCGTTAGAGCTGCAGGTGCGCCAAGCACAGCGAGCCTTTGATTTAGGCGTAGGCGACCGCATTAACCTGCTGGAAGCTCAATCGCGCCTAGACCAAGCAATATCGGATGCCGTGCTGGCAGAGAACGAGCTGGATAACGCCCTAAGCACCCTGGAACGGCTGACCGGCACGCTGCCCGAGTTTCGTGGCCTAGCGGTAGGGGAGCTATCAGAAGTGACCCTGCAAAACGAATGGGGCAGCCAGGATGACTGGATTGCCCGCACCGGCCAAAATTTAGACGTGTTGCTTGCCCATCAAGAGCAGCGCATTTCTGAAGCTGATGCAAGCACCCGCCGGGCAGGCTACTACCCCGAGCTAAACCTCAACCTCAGCTACTCCGACCGCCAAAGTGACGATGAGCTAAGGGAGAGCGAAGACTACCGCGCCAGCGTAGAAATGAGCGTGCCCATTTACCGGGGCGGCTATACCACCGCCAGTGTGCGCCAGGGTGAACGGCGCATTGATGCCAGCCAAGCAGCGTTTGATAACCAGCGCAATTTAGCGGTACAAGAAGTACGCCAGCGGCTACGCTCATTAAATGGCCACGTACGCCGTATTGAAGCGCTGAAACAGGCCATCGCCTCTAGCGAGCTGTTTCTGGAAGCTGCTGAACGTGGCGAACAGCTTGGCCTGCGCGATTTAGTCGACGTACTGGATGCCCGCGCAAGCCTGTTTGACCAACGCATACAGTACGTAGACACCATTGGCGAGTATGCCCTGGATAGCCTAGCGCTACAGTCAGCGGTAGGTGAGCTAAGCAGCGATGACTTATCAGGCGTTATGAACCTGCTAGCATCATTAACAGTAGTTGATGGCGCAATCTAGGGACACAATGACGGCATGGCTGTAACAAAAGGTACCCAAAGTAACGATTGGCTCAGGCGTGCCATGCGCTGTTTTGATGCAGCTATCGCCATGCTCGTTTCGCTTACCACGCTATGGTTAATGCCTCATGTGACGGCGGTAAGCGATGATTATCTTTTTCTCATCGTCATTGGCAGCTTGCTGCTTCCCGCAGTAGGGGAGCTGATCGGCTTATACCAACCATGGCGCGGTCGCAGCCTCTACACCATGTTAGGCACCTATGGTTTAAGCTGGATTGCCGCGATAGGGCTGATTAGTCTTCTTTTGGTGGCTACCCAAACAACGTCTAGTTTTTCTCGGCTATGGATGGGGCTAACGGCGCTAACGGTGCTGTTTATTGGAAGCGCGGTGCGCACCGCGCTATACGGCTATCTTCGTCACGTCCGCTCATCAGGTAGAAACCTTAAGCGGGTCTTGGTGGTTGGGGTTCCTGACAATATTGCACTGTTGGAAAAACGCGTCGTTGAGCAACCTCAGGCTGGGTATTTAATTGTCGGCCACCACATCGACACCGGCGATGAAGCGTTTATTTCAGAGATGGAAGCCTTTGCCACTCACAACATATTTCAGCGCTCTTTCGATGAAATATGGCTAGGCTACTCCCTGGTAGAAGGTGATCGTGTTCGCCAGCTCATGAGCCTGTTTGCGGGTATTCCTACTACCATCCGCTTCTTTCCAGACCTACCAGATGTTCGCTTACTGAATCATCGTATTGCTCAAGTAGCAGGGCTCTACTCCCTGGAACTCAACTACACCCCCCTTAATGGGCCGATGAGGATAGTCAAAGCACTGGAAGATCGGCTGTTAGGCTTAGTGCTGTTTATCATCTTTTCGCCTGTCATGGTAGCGGTTGCTATTGCCATAAAATGGCAAATGGGCGGCCCTGTGCTGTTTAAACAAGAACGACACGGCTTGGATGGTAAATGCTTCAAAATCTACAAATTCCGAACCATGAAGCCACATAACAGCAGCACGACACAGCAAGCAACACACGCTGATCAGCGTATCACGCGCCTGGGTAGCTTTCTGCGGCGCACCAGCTTAGATGAACTTCCACAGCTCTATAACGTCCTACAAGGCCGCATGTCGTTAGTTGGGCCAAGGCCACATGCCATGGACCACAACGACCACTACAAGGACCGCATTGATATCTATATGCAACGGCACCGAGTGAAACCCGGCATGACTGGGTGGGCACAGGTGAACGGCCTGCGCGGTATTACCGACGACGTAAAGCTGATGCAAAAGCGTGTCGAATACGACCTTTATTACATAGAGCGTTGGTCGTTGGGGTTTGATTTGAAAATTTTAGCGATGACATTAACCCGCGGATTTATCAACACCCAGCCTTAAGTAGCTCGCTATACCAATGCCCGCGACGGCTTATCAAAAGATATATGTTTTCAAGGAGGATGTATGATTTTCCCCGTTATCCTATCTGGTGGTTCAGGTTCACGACTCTGGCCTGTGTCACGCGAGCACTACCCCAAGCAGTTTTTAAACCTGCACAAGGAAGACCGCAGCCTATTACAGGAAGCAGCGCAGCGTCTAAATAATGTCGAAGATACCGGCACACCGATCGTAGTGTGTAACGAAGAGCATCGGTTTTTGGTTGCAGAGCAGATGCACCAAATAGGCCAGCAAAATACACAGATTATTTTAGAGCCCTGTGGGCGAAACACTGCCCCCGCGCTTGCACTAGCCGCATTGGCAGCGCGCAGCGTTAGTGCCGATGCTGAACTGCTAGTAATGCCCGCAGACCACGTCATAAAAAATGAAACAGCATTTGCACAAGCGGTCGCAAAAGGGCGCGCACTAGCTGCTGGTGGTAAGTTAGCCACGTTTGGCATTACCCCTAGCTCACCGCAAACAGGCTATGGCTATATACGCCGTGGTAACAGCCTAGATGAAGGCTACGCCGTGGAAGCCTTTGTCGAAAAGCCCGACCTAGCCCGCGCAAAGCAGTACTTAGAAAGCGGCGAATACCTATGGAATAGCGGCATATTCCTGTTTAAAGCAAGCGACTACCTTGCCGCTTTGAGTCAGTTCGCTCCCGATATTCTAGAAGTATGTGAGCGCGCCTTTGAAGCTCGCAGCGAAGACCTCGACTTTTTGCGGGTTGACCAAGAGATATTTACCCAATGCCGCAGTGAATCCATCGACTACGCGGTAATGGAACAAACCAAAGACGCTGCGGTAGTACCTATGGACCCCGGCTGGAGCGACATTGGTGCCTGGGATGCCCTGTACGCCCTCAAAGCTGACGAAGACACAGAAAATGGCAACGCCGTGCATGGCGATGTCATGCTACATAATACGCATGACAGCTTAATCCACAGCGAATCACGCCTTGTGGCCGCCGTTGGCGTCAGCAACCTAGTGATTGTGGAAACCGACGACGCTGTGCTAGTAGCCGACCGACACCAAGCTCAAGACACCAAACTGATCGTCAATGCCCTAAAAGCTGCCGGACGCAAAGAGTCCCAATCGCACCAGCGTGTATACCGCCCCTGGGGTAACTACCGCACCATGGTGCTCACCGACAGCTTTCAGGTCAAAGAGATCGTCGTTAATCCCGGTGCCAAGCTCTCCCTACAAATGCACCACCACCGCGCAGAGCACTGGGTAGTGGTGCAGGGCACGGCGAAAGTAACCCAAGGAGAAGGGCACGGCGACCTCAGCAAGCTAAAAAGTTTTCTGCTCTCGGAAGACGAATCAACCTATATCCCCTTAGGTACAGTTCATCGCCTTGAGAACCCGGGTGTGATTCCCTTACACCTTATCGAAGTACAAACCGGCTCTTATTTAGGGGAAGACGACATCATTCGCTATAACGACGAGTACGGTCGCGAATAACGCTTGCGCACACCTACCGCCGTGAATAGGAGCCAATAACGGTAATGAAAGTCGCCATTGTCCACGACTGGCTGACCACTTGGGCCGGGGCAGAAAAAGCCCTGGCCCAATTGATTGCCTGTTACCCCGATGCAGAGATATTTACCACCGTCAACTTCCTGAAGACGGAGGATATTCCCTGCCTAACGGGCCGTACCATCCATACCAGTTTTATTCAAAAACTCCCCGGTGCACGTAAACACTACCGGCGTTACCTACCGCTCATGCCACTAGCGGTAGAGCAGTTTGACTTGAAAGGGTTTGATCTCATTCTCTCCAGCAGCCATGCGGTTGCCAAAGGTATTATTCCTGACCCAGCCGCTCTGCACGTTTGTTACTGCTACAGCCCCATGCGCTACGCCTGGGACATGCAGCATCAATATTTACGTCAGTCAGGCAATGAAAAAGGGCTCGTGGGAATGCTAATGCGCTGGCAACTGCACCGCTTACGCCAATGGGATTACCTAAGCGCCCAGCGTGTAGACCACTTTATTGCCATATCGGCCTACATTCAGCGTCGGGTTGAGCTGTTTTATCGTCGCTCTGCCGAGATAATTTACCCGCCCGTCGATATTGAAAAATTTAACGCACACCGCCAGCGAAGCGACTTTTATCTAACCGCAGCGCGAATGGTGCCCTATAAACGTATTGATTTAATTATCGAAGCATTTAACCAAATGCCTGATAAAAAGCTGGTAGTGATCGGAGACGGCCCCGACTTTGCCAAGCTAAATGCTCAAGCAGGCCCTAACGTGAAGCTACTGGGCTACCAGCCCGATAGTGTGCTCATTGATCATCTGGAGCGTGCTAAAGCATTTGTCTATATGGCAGAAGAAGATTTCGGCATCTTGCCGGTTGAGGCGCAAGCAGCTGGGGCGCCCGTCATTGGCTATGGCAAAGGTGGCTTGGCAGAAACCATAGTGCACCAGCAAACAGGCCTGTTAGTTGAAGCACAAAGTAGTACAGCGCTAAAGCAAGGTGTTGCACAGTTGGAGCAGCAACAACAGCCAGATAGCCAACAGCGAATGGCCAGTCTCTGCCGACAGAACGCGCAACGATTCGCAAACAGTGAATTTACTCAAGCCATGCAAAACAGCATCGCGACAGCCTACAGCGCTTTACATTCAGCAAAAAATCGAGGGTGAAGTGGAAGCATATATTCGACAGTTATGGACGTACCGAGGTTTTATACTCGGTAACGTAAAACGTGATTTTCAGAGCAAATACCTAAACTCCATATTAGGTGTGGCATGGACAGTGATACAGCCGCTCTCCATGATCTTTGTCTATACACTCATTTTCTCCCAGATCATGCAGGCCAAGTTGCCAGGAGCCGACGAAGTGTACGGCTACAGCATCTACCTGTGTGCTGGTATTTTAACCTGGGCGTTGTTCTCAGAGATCGTCAACCGTTGCCAGAATGTGTTTCTTGAAAACGCAGGAATGATCAAAAAGATCAGCTTTCCGAAAATTTGCCTGCCTGTCATGGTGGTCATTAACGCCTGTATCAACTTCTGCGTTATTTTCGGCCTGTTCTCTCTATTTTTAATCATTTCGGGCAACTTCCCTGGCTGGGTCTACTTGCTGCTGCCCATCATACTTGCCATTCACATTATGTTTTCGGTTGGGCTAGGGATGACCCTGGGCGTGCTCAACGTATTTTTCCGAGATGTTGGTCAGCTGTTTAGCGTCGTGCTGCAATTCTGGTTCTGGCTCACGCCTATTGTTTACCCCATTACCATTTTGCCCGAAAAATTTCAGGCGTTTATGGAAATCAACCCCATGGTGGGCTTGATGTCGGCCTACCAAACGATCTTAGTCTCTGGGCGCATGCCCGACTGGTCAGCGCTGGTGCCTATCTGTGTGCTGGGTATTTTATTTTGCATCAGCGGCATGATCTTGTTTAAAAAGCACAGCGGCGACATGGTGGATGAACTCTAATGGGAAAAATTAGCATTAACGGCTTGGGCAAAGCCTACAAAGTCTATCCCAATCGCTCCGCCCGTTTAAAAGAGTGGGTTATTCCCGGCAAGCAAACACGCCACGAACTCAAGTGGGTGCTTAAAGATATCTCGTTTCACGTAGAACCGGGAGAAGCGGTTGGCATTATCGGGATCAATGGAGCCGGTAAAAGTACGCTGCTGAAAATGATTACTGGCACCACCAAGCCCACCACCGGCAGCGTTGAGCTAGTGGGCCGCGTGGCTGCCTTGCTAGAGTTAGGGATCGGCTTCCACCCAGATTTTACCGGTCGGCAAAATGCCTACATGGCAGGCCAACTGCTGGGCTACAGCGTAGAAGACCTACACCGGTTAATGCCCGCCATTGAAGAGTTTGCTGAAATTGGCGATTACATTGACCAACCCGTGCGTGTTTACTCAAGCGGCATGCAAATGCGCTTGGCATTTAGTGTGGCGACGGCGCATCGCCCAGATATTCTCATTGTTGACGAAGCGCTCTCGGTAGGGGATGCCTACTTTCAGCATAAAAGTTTTGATCGCATTCGCGCGTTTCGTGAGCAGGGCACAACGCTACTACTCGTCTCCCATGACAAGCAGGCCATCCAAAGCATTTGCGACCGAGCCATCATGCTCAACGCAGGTAGAAAAGAGCTGGAAGGCACGCCAGAAGAGGTGATGGATTACTACAATGCCATGCTGGCGCAAAAAGCCAACAGCCGCCTGGAGCAAGTCGCCCAGGACAACGGCCGAGTGCAAACCGTCTCAGGCACTGGTGAAGCCACAGTAAAAGATATCGCGCTATACAACATGGCCGGAGAGCCGGTAGACACCATCAACGTGGGTGAAAAAGTTACCCTAAACGTGGTGGCCGATGTCCACCAAGACCTACCACGGTTAGTGCTCGGTTACGGCATCAAAGACCGCTTGGGACAGGTCATGTACGGCACCAATACCCAGCTCACCGACCAAGTCATCTTCAATGTTAAGAAAGGGCAGACCGTCACATTCAGCTGCACTTTCAGTGCCGATTTAGGACAAGGCAGCTACTCGGTACAAACAGCGCTGGTTAGCACCGATACTCACCTTGTGGATAACTACGAATGGCGCGATTTAGCACTGGTCTTTAACGTTCTCAATATCGACAAGCACCACTTTGCTGGCTGCAACTGGATGCAGCCCACCATAGGGGTCCAAGTTCAATGAGTTTTGTTTCCTACGCGCAGAATTTTGAAGATGTCATGCTCTGGCGTGCACTCGGCTCCATACAAAACGGCAGCTATATTGATATTGGTGCCCAAGACCCCGTAAAAGACTCCGTCAGCCTTGCCTTTTACCAGCACGGCTGGCGCGGCTTACATCTAGAGCCAACTCACCAATATGCCACAGCGCTACAACAAGCCCGCCCTGACGAACGCGTACGGCAAGCCGCAGTAGGCAGCGCACCAGGCCAGCTAACGTTTTACGAGTTTGCTGATACCGGGCTATCAACGGGCGATCAACACATCGCCCAGCAGCACATTGCCCAAGGCTACACGCCCACCACTCATACGGTAGAGGTGGTCACGCTTGATCAACTGCTAGAAGAGTGGCAACAAGAGCACCGCAGCGGCTCACTCCACTGGCTTAAAATCGATGTTGAAGGCATGGAAGGGGAAGTAATAAAAGGCTGGCAAAACTCGCCAGTACGCCCCTGGGTCATTGTAATAGAAAGCCACGCACCGGGCTCTCAGCAACATGCCCATAACGCTTGGGAAAAAGCCCTCATTGAAAAGGGCTACCAGTACGTTTACACCGACGGCATCAACCGCTTTTATCTTGCTGAGCCGCACCTAGCGCTGGCCGACGCATTTGCCTACCCGCCCAATGTCTTTGACGAGTTCGCGCTGAGTGGGCAAGCCAGCCACGCCTTTTGTAACGAGGTAAAGCACCAGGTACACCTCACCGAAGTGCGTGCCGCCGAAGCAGAAGAAAAGCTCTACCACACCAACCTGCGTTTACAAGCCTCCGAGCGTGTCGCACAGGAGCTAAAAGACACCACACTGCGCCTGGAAGCGAGCAACCAATACTGCAACGTCTTAGTGCAAGAGAATGCAGAGCAAGCGCAAACCATCGCAGCCCTGAAGGCAGACATTCACCAACTGCTGAATAGCCGCTCATGGCGTATTACTTATCCCCTACGTATCGCCGCCAAGCCACTCAAGCAGTTGAAACACAGCGTATGGCTGTTAAAAAACGACCCCACACAGTTTAAAGCCAGCACCAACCGTAGGGCTGACCAAGGGCTAAAGTGGCTAGCATGGCAAGTGGCCAGCCGCCCAAGGCTCAAAAAAACGGCCATGGCGATACTCAAGCGGGCTCCCTGGTTATTTGAACGCCTCACCCGGCGCTTAAATCGCGCCGCCGTACAAAGTAACCACGACAAGCAGCCGCTGGCATACCACCAAGCCAAACTGACCGCCCGCGCTCGCCAACTGCAGCACACGCTTACCCGAACACCGCCACGCGCCAACAGGGAGTCGCGCACATGAAAATCGTCATTGACATGCAAGGTGCCCAAGCCCAGAGCCGCAAGCGTGGCATAGGGCGTTATACCCTGGCGCTAGTGCGTGGCCTGGTGCGGCAGCGTGGTCAACACCAATTAGTGCTGCTGCTCAACCGCCGCTTTAAAGAGAGCTGTGACAGCCTGATTGAAGAGTTTGCACCCCAAATAGGGCGCGACAATATACAGTTATGGACAAGCCTAACGCCGGTACACCAAGTCGATACCGCCAACCAAGCGCGTTGGCAAGCCGCTGAAGCTCTCTATGAAAATGTACTAGGCGCACTCAATCCCGATATGGTGCTGATAACCAGCCTGTTTGAAGGGGTAGGGGACGACGCCGTGACCAGTATTAAAGCATGGCGCAGCGACTATCCAGTGGCCGCTATACTTTACGACCTGATCCCCCTGCTGCACCCATCACCCTACCTGGACAACCCAGCCCATGCCCGCTGGTACCACGAAAAAATACACCACCTAAAGCAAGCCGACCTGCTGCTCTCGATTTCCCAAGCCACACGGCAAGAAGGGCTGCAGCACTTGGGAATGCCCGACAGCGCGATTACCAATATATCCTCAGCGATAGACGACCTGTTTATCCCCACCGAGGTGAGTGACGAGCGCCAACAAGTACTGCGTGCCCACTACAGCATCCCCAGGCCCTTCGTGATGTACACCGGAGGCATCGACCACCGCAAAAACGTCGAAGGACTCATACGCGCCTTTGCCAAACTTCCAGAAGACCTACGCCAACGTCACCAACTAGCCATTGTGTGCGCCGTTCACGCACCTGAAAAAGAGCGCCTTCACGCCCTGGCAAAACGACACGGCCTTCGCGAAGACACCCTGGTGCTAACAGGCTACGTACCAGAGCAAGACCTGTTAGAGCTATATAACCTTTGCGAAGTGTTTGTCTTCCCCTCATGGCACGAAGGGTTTGGCCTACCCGCCCTGGAAGCCATGTCCTGCGGCGCCCCGGTTATTGCCTCTAACACCACTAGCCTTCCAGAAGTAGTCGGGTGGGAAGAAGCCCTGTTTGACCCCCACAGTGAACAGGCCATTGCGGAAAAAATTACCCGCGTACTCACCGACGACACCTTCCGCGCGACGCTAAAACAGCATGGCCTAGAGCAGGCCAAGCACTTCAGTTGGGACGCCACCGCCAAAGCAACGATCAACGCCATGGCCGCGTATGTGCCAAGCGATCATAGCGCAACACCCCCAGCGGATAGCCCCGCCAAGCCCAAGCTTGCCTACGTATCGCCATTGCCCCCTGAAAGAAGTGGCATCAGCGACTACAGCGCCGAACTGCTGCCCGAGTTAGCAGACTATTACGATATTGATCTCATTATCGACCAGGCAGACCTCGACCCCGCCGTTCAACAGCACGGCCCGCAACGAGACGCCGCCTGGTTACGCGACCACGCCCACGAATATGACCGCGTGCTCTACCACTTCGGCAACTCATCCTTTCATCAGCATATGTTTGACTTGCTTGAAGCGGTCCCAGGCGTGGTCGTACTTCACGACTACTACCTATCAGGCATTATTGCCCACCGTGAATGGTTTTTCGGCCTGGCCAACAGCTGGGTACAAGCACTTTACGAAAGCCACGGCTACCATGCCGTGGCTGAGCGCTGCCACCACCCGGATGCCGCTGAAATTGTATGGCGTTACCCCTGCAACCTGCGCGTATTGCAGCACGCGGAAGGCGTGATTGTTCACTCGCCAGCGAGCACCCGGCTCGCCAGCCAATGGATATCGCCATCGGCCGCCGAACGCTTCACCACCATCCCCCTCTTGCGCCAACCCCCAAAAGTGCAAGAGACTCGCGATGCAATTCGCCAACGGCTGGCGCTCCCGCAAGAGAGCCTCATCGTCGCCAGCTTTGGCTTTATTGGCCCCACAAAGCTCAACCACCGCTTAGTGGATGCCTTTTTAGCCTCAACGCTTGCGCAAGACCCCAACTGCTACCTGCTACTGGTAGGCGATACTGGCCAAGACACCTACGGCCAAGAGCTGCACCAGAAAATTCGTCAGGCAGGGCTAGGTGAACGCCTGCGCATTACCGGCTGGAACGACGATACCGATTACCATCGCTACTTAGCCACCGCCGATATCGGCGTACAGCTGCGCACCCGCTCACGCGGGGAAACCTCCGCAGCCGTGCTGGACTGCATGAACTATGGGTTAGCCACCATTGCCAACGCCAACGGCAGTATGGCCGACCTACCCAACGAGGCCGTGCTGAAAATTGCCGACGACTTCACCGATGCAGAGCTGATCAGCGCACTGGAAAGCCTGCACCGCGACTCTGCAAAGCGCCAAGCACTAAGCCAAGCCGCCACCCACTGCCTGCGCACCCAGCACGACCCCGCCAGCTGCGCCAAGCGCTACGAACAGGCCATTGAAGACGCCTACCAGCAGCGTATCAACCGTGCAGAAGCCATTGCCCACACACTCCAACGGCACCTGCCCACCGTTACCCAGCTCAGTGAAGCCGATACCTGCCAGCTAGCCGCCTGCCTGGATGCCAACTTTCCCGAACAGCCCCGGCAAGCCGTGCTGCACATTGATATCACCGAACACCTAAATACCCCCGGCAGCCAGCCTCTGGCCACCGCGCTACTGGCGCACTGGCTGCGCGAACCACCGCGCCACTACCGGGTAGAGCCCGTCTACGCCAATGCCGAAGGCAGCTACCGCTATGCCCGCCAGTATGCGCTGACCACGCTCAACTGCGACCCCAACCTGCTGGATGACGACCCTATCAGCCCCCGCGAAGGCGATGTCTGGCTGGCGCTAGGCCTCAGCGAAACCCACCAGCAGCGCGTCGCGGAACATACCCAATGGCTAGATTACCAAGGAGTGCACCTCGGCACGGCCAGCGCCCAACAGTTACCCGGCACGCTGGCAGAGCAAACCGCCACGCTGGTCAACCTGTTAGCACCGCTACCTAGTGCGCCCTCGCTATGGGTGGATATTTCCGAGCTGGCCAAACAAGATGTGAATACCGGTATTCAGCGGGTAGTGCGCAACATACTCGCGCAGTGGCGGGAAACAGCGCCCAATGGCTACCAACTACGGTTAATTGCCGCAGATGCCAAACAGCCAGGCTACTTCCACGCCACCCAATACCTACTGGCACACCAGGGGATGCCCGCCACGCTGCTACCCAACACACCCGCACAGCCGCAACCCGGCGACTGCTTTTTAGGGCTGGACCTTCAACCCGGGGTTGTCTCCCACCAGCGCGAGACCTACCGCCGTTGGAGAGAGCAGGGCGTGCATACCGCGTTTGTGGTGTACGACCTGCTATGCATTCACTACCCCGAATACTTCAGTGAAGGGGGCGAGCACAGTTTCACCCGCTGGCTGCACACCGTAGCGGAAAGCCAGCAACTGATCTGTATCTCCCAAGCAGTGGCCCACCAACTGCAAGCCTGGATAGCGCAGCAGCCTACTGCCGCCCCAGAACGAGTAACGCCACCGCAAGTGAGCTGGTTCCACCTGGGGGCCGAATTAGACAACCTGCCAAGCGACGCCCAGCCCGAAAAAAGCCCGCTGCCTGACGAGCGTCAGGCAGCCCCCACGTTACTCATGGTAGGCACCCTGGAGCCACGCAAAGGGCACCAACAAGCGCTCGCTGCCTGCGAGCAGCTCTGGCAAAATGGTCACGATATCAACCTTGTGATCGTAGGTAAGCCGGGCTGGCAAACCGAAGCGCTGTGTGAAGCGCTCAACCAGCACCCCGAAAAAGGGCGGCGGCTGTTTTGGTGGCAAACCTGCAGCGATGCCACCCTGGCTGCGCTCTACCAAACCAGTAGCGCACTGCTAGCTGCCTCCTATGATGAAGGTTTTGGGCTACCTTTAATTGAAGCTGCCCGCTACGGGTTAGCCATTATCGCGCGGGATATACCCGTCTTTAGAGAAGTGGCCGGGCAGCACGCCAGCTACTTCCAGGCGACAATCCCAGAAGCGCTTGCCCAAGCACTAGCTAACTGGCTTGCCGAGTACCGCGCAGGGCAGCATGCCCAATCGGCAGCGCTACCCTGGCAAACCTGGCAGGAGAGTGCTGCCCAATTAACAGCACGCCTACCCACGGCACGCCAAACGGCACCACTAAGCAATAGCATCGCTACGCACATTGCAGGCGAATAAGCAACGAAGCTTTATTAGCACGACACACTAGGAAACGTTATGAACGCAATTATTACCGGTATTACAGGCCAGGACGGCGCTTACCTCGCACAATTGCTGCTAGAGAAAGGCTACACGGTATACGGCACCTACCGCCGCACCAGCTCGGTCAACTTCTGGCGGATTAACGAACTCGGCATTGAACAACACCCCAACCTGCATTTGGTAGAGTACGACCTGACCGATCTCTCCTCCAGCATTCGCTTGCTGCAAAGCACCCAGGCCACCGAGGTCTACAACCTCGCCGCACAGAGCTTTGTGGGCGTCTCCTTCGACCAGCCGATCACCACCGCCGAGATCACCGGCCTAGGCCCGGTAAACCTGCTGGAAGCCATCCGCATCGTCAACCCCGCCATTCGCTTCTACCAAGCTTCCACCTCGGAAATGTTTGGTAAAGTGCAAGCGATTCCGCAAACGGAAACCACCCCGTTCTACCCCCGCAGCCCCTACGGTGTGGCCAAGCTCTACGCCCACTGGATGACCATCAACTACCGCGAATCCTACGACATCTTCGCCACCAGCGGCATTCTGTTTAACCACGAATCGCCCCTGCGCGGCCAAGAGTTCGTGACCCGTAAAATTACCGACACCCTAGCGAAAATTAAGCTAGGCAAGCAAGAGCGCCTAGAGCTGGGCAACATGGATGCCAAGCGCGATTGGGGCTACGCGAAAGACTACGTAGAAGGCATGTGGCGCATGTTACAAGCCGACAAGCCCGACACCTTCGTACTGGCCACCAACCGCACCGAAACCGTGCGCGACTTCGTCACCCTGGCCGCCAAAGCCCTGGATATCGAACTGGAATGGCAAGGCAGCGAAGAGAACGAACAAGGCATCGACCGAGCCACCGGCAAAGCCGTTGTAGTGGTTAACCCCAAATTCTACCGCCCAGCAGAAGTTGAACTACTCATTGGCGACCCAGCCCATGCCCGCGACGTGCTTGGTTGGGAGCCCACCACCAGCCTAGAAGAGCTTTGCCGCATGATGGTAGAAGCCGACCTACGCCGAAACCAACAAGGGTTTTCATTTTAAATGACCGCCAACGCCCCCCACACTACCAAGCCAGCCAAGCGTGTGCTGATTACCGGCAGCCAAGGGTTCACCGGGCGTTATTTGGCCGCGTTGCTTCATCAAGCGGGCTACTGCGTGCTGGGCACCTCCACCCGGGTACCGCCCAGCGGTGCAGGCGCACCAGCGGTGGCTCAGCTATATGAGATGGACCTGACCAACGCCGAGCAGGTGCGCCATGTGGTTAGCCAGGCACGGCCCGACTATGTGGTGCATCTGGCGGCCTCTGCCTTTGTGGGTAGCGGCAATGCCGATGCGTTCTATCGCACCAACGTGATAGGCACACGCCACCTGCTTGAAGCGCTGGCCGAAGGTGCCACCCAGCCGCGAAAGGTCATTCTTGCCAGCAGCGCCAACGTATACGGCAACCAGTATGAGGGGCAGCTTTCAGAGCACGCAATGTTAAACCCCGCCAACGACTACGCGGTGAGCAAAGTAGCGATGGAGCACATGGCATGGCTATGGGCCGACAAACTTCCCCTGCTGATTACCCGGCCCTTCAACTACACTGGGGTAGGTCAGGAAGAGCGCTACCTAGTGCCGAAGATAGTAGAACACTTTCGGCGGCGAGCCGACACCATTGAGTTGGGTAATATAAACGTAGCACGTGATTTTAGTGATGTACGCGCGATAGTAAGTGCTTACCAAGGGCTACTGGAAAACGATGCAGTTAACCAAGTGGTTAACCTTTGCAGCGGTACCAGCCACACCCTGCAAAGCATTTTTAACCTATGCGTAGAACAAACGGGCCATACACCCCAAATTGTCGTTAACCCTGCGTTTGTAAGAGCCAACGATGTAAAAGTGCTCTATGGCGACAATACCCGGCTAACGCACCTGCTGCCCGGCTGGGCGCCTACTCCTATGGCAGAAACGATTGCCTGGATGTTGAAAAAAGAGTGAACAAAACGGCCTAATTAGACTAATATGGCCCCTATTCACTGTAATACACTATGAGGCAGCGCTATCATTACCATCAGCATAAAAAAGTAGGCTTAAAAGGGGATAAGCCTCAGCCCTGCTTTAATGTGTTCTCTGGGCACACTGCTGCCTTGACAGTAATGAAAGACGGTGATGATATATGCCAGGTGGATAGCTTCGGGATGCTTTGGGCATGAAAGTGACCCCCCCGAATCTTTTGATTGCCCGGTGTATGGAATCTGAAGCTTATTTGCGGTAGTTTGCTTTTCGCAGTCTGCTGCTTTCCATGTAGCGTGACGCACTAACTCTAGAGGAAACACAAATGGAATTAACAGCACTCCAACAGCTGGTACACCAAATGTACATCGCTTACTACCAGCGTCCTGCTGACCCTGACGGTCTGCAGTACTGGGTAGACCAGCTTGAACAGAATGGCGACTGGACAGCTGTTTCCGCAGCGTTCGGTGCACCGGAAAACGAAGAGAACCAAGCACTGTATGGTGATCTGAACCGCGAACAAACTATCGCTGCTATCTATCAGTCCGCGTTCAATCGCGAAGCCGTGGCTGAAGAAGTTGCGTTCTGGGCAGCTAGCGAATTCTCTGCTACCGACCTGACCTTTGCCATCGTGAACGGTGCGCAAAACTCTGACAAAGCTACTGTTGACAACAAAGTGGCTTTCTCAGCAGAGCTGGTTGCCCAAGTGGGAACCAATGCTGCCTACGCAGAGCTGCAAGACCCGAAAGCACTGCTGACCGCTGTTACTGAAGAAACTGAAGTAACGGCAGGCTACGTCAGCGACGCTGTTGCTTCTGGCAAGGTTGGCGAAGCCTTCAGTCTCACTGCAGATGTTACTGGCGAAACGTTAATCGGCACAAGTGGTAGCGACACCTTTGAAGGCAGTGCAGCTGCTTATGACAACCAGGATCAGGTTGTAGACGCATCTACCGCAGACAACGATACATATAACCTAGCGCTTACTGGAAATGCTACACCAAAGGTTGTTAATGTAGAAAATGTTAACATTACTACCTCTGTAACTAACGGTACCAATCCGCAAATCACCGCTAGCTCTATGAGCGGCGTTGAGGTGCTGACCGTTACTGGTGGCGATGTGGTCGTTGGCGGTTCTACTATCGCTGGTGATAAAGATGTTGATGTAACCGGCCTGGACGCTTCCAAGGTTGCCAAGCTCGTCGCTGGTGAAGGCACTAAAGACGTTACCCTGGTGCAGGCAACTAAAGCAGGCGCTGAAGTGGATGCCTCAACAGCTACAGGTGCAATTGCCATCACTGGTGCTGCATCCCTGGCTGCAGATAATGCTGCATCTACCGTAAACTTTACTGCGTTAGGTAATGCTGCAGAAGATGCCAAAGCTATTTCTGTTGATGCAGCTAAAGCAACTTCCGTAACCACTGCCGCTGGTTTCACAGGCTCTGTTGCCATCAATGCAGCTAACGCAGGTGCGGTTACCGTAAACGGTGCTGAAGGCGGCGCAACTATCGACGCGCAGAAAGCAAGTGCTGATATTGATGTCTTAAAGATAGATGACTCTGGAGCTACTATTACAGCAGGTAGCGGCACATCCACTGATAGTGTCCAGATTCGTCTAGGTGGCTCTACCGGCTCTAACGATGCAGCCACAGTAAGTGCTGCAGGCAAGTATGTTGATCTCGTTACTAATCAAGGCGGGGCGCAAGTAGAGAACCTGACTCTTTCTGGTAATGGCGAGGCTGTTACTTATAACGTCACTGGTACTGCTACCTCCTACACTTTTGCCGGTGACCAGGACGTAACCATCAAGGATTCCGCTGCGGACTTTGACGGCGTTACGGTAACTGATTCTTCTTCAGCCACTACTGTTGTTGATCTGAACGGTGCTGTTGGCGGTGCGGAAGATTTGTCAAAAGTAGCTGCTGACAAAATTAAGGCTTCCGTTGATCTTGCTACTACCTCTACAGACACTTTGACGCTGGCGTCTGGTGCGAACCTTGAGATCGCTGCTGATCAGACTGACATCTTCCTTGATGGTAAAACAACTGACGCCACGGTAAACGTCTCCACTGGCGATGATACCAACGCATCTGGTGCAACCATCGATATCTCTGTTGCAGCCTTCGATGCCGCTACAAACTTCAAGACTGTTAACCTGGATGCAACCACTGGTAAATTCACGGCTACCGGTACTACTCTGGCCTCCACAGCTACTTTGAACATCGCTGGTACCAAAGACGTGGTACTGGGTACTGTGGTTGCCAAAGAGGTAAACGCCTCGGCTCTGACCGGCAAGCTCAACTTGACCTCTGCTACCACCGCTACCATTACTTCTGGTGCGGGTGCCGACACAATGGTACTTAATGACGCCAATGGTGCTACGACAAAGTTCACTGTTGATGCAGGGGCGGGTAATAACGATATCACCGTAGATAACGCCAAAGAAGCTTCTTCAATTTCTACAGGCGCTGGTGATGACAAGATTAAAATCGCAGAAGATAACGCTATTGTTGTAGTTACCGGTGCCGGTAATGATACGGTAACCATCAGCGATAACGTAAACTCTGATGCAATCGTCGTAGCAGGCGATGGGGCCTCAGATACCCTGGTCATTTCAGACACTAATGGCACTTGGGACCACGATAATAATAATATGACAGCTGAACGTGCCATGTTTGTTGACAACACAAACTTTAACTTCAGCGGTTTTGAGACTATTGATATCAGCGCCTTGACTTCTGGCAGCATCCAGATTTCTGCGGCTCAGTTCAACAATCAAGCGTTTACGCTGAAAGGTAACGCAACTGCTGACAACTTGAAAATTGTCGGTACCGATTCTGCTGATACCATCGACGCTTCCAATGTTACCGTCGATACTGCGATGGTTACGCTGACCGGTGGTAAGGGTAATGACACCATCACTGGTACTTCTTCCGACGATACTATCCTGTTCGACTTTGGTTCTGACACCATCGCAGCTGGCGCTGGTTCTGATACTCTGGATGCTTCCGCGAATATCCAGGGTGCTAGTGCTAGTGCTGGTACTGGCAGCGAAAAGGTTGCTGGTGTTATCGTTAACTTGGGTACTACTGCTGTCTCTGAAGCCTCTATTCAGGCACAGACTGGTAACTACCTTGGTGGCTCCGCTACTGAAGTTGCTTCTGGCACTGCTAACCTCGGTTATGCAGCAGATAAGACTACTAACATCAGCGAAGTTGATAGCCTGTCCGGCATCCTGAATGTGACGGGTTCTGCTGGAGCTGACTACATTGTCGGTAATGCTGCGGGTAACACTATCACTGGTGGTGCTGGCAACGATTACATTGCTCTGGGTGCTGGGGCTGACACCGTTGTCATTGATTCGGATGCAACCACTGACACAGTTGCCAGCTTCTCAGCCGGTTCTGGGGGTGATCAAGTAGCTCTGGATATCTCTGCAGCAGAAGGAGGTTCACTGGACTTGGTATTCTTGGATGACGCTGCTTCTGTGGCTACCGATGGCTCTGAAGCTGTCGCCTTCACAACCATTACCGGTGCCACTGACTTGGGTGCAGCTGCAACTGCAAACTCTCAGGTCCTGATTGCTAATTTGACGGCAAACATTGCAAGCACTGACGCTCTCGAAACAGCATTGGAGGTCGGCGGCGGTTTGGCGCTTACTGTCAACCAAGCTTGGGCTGTTAATGACTTCTTCTACGCAGCTTACGATGACGGTACCGACACTTATATTGCCAAAGTTGTTGTCGGCGGTGATGGTGCTGCTGATAGTGAAACTTTCGCTACCGGCGAATTGACCGCAACTAATGTAGCTAAACTTGCAGGTATCAGCGATGTTGGCACTTTGGACGTTGCTAACTTCGACTTCATCGCCTAATCCCTCTCCCTCTCCCTGAGAAGGATGCCTGTTCTCGATAGGTAAAAGCACTAAAACCCCCGGCCTCGGCTGGGGGTTTTTTCTCCTAGCAAGACCGTGTTTGACAACGTATTTTGCCCTGACCTTGTCGGGGCTTTTTTATTCAAAAGCGGAGGGTTTATGCCTCAGTGGATCGCACTTTCACGCACTCAACACGCCGACCATTTCTACCTTCCCCGCCAAGGCTATCGCTTTGCTGTGAATCAAGCGGTGGCACCGGTGCTATTGGCGGAATTACCCAAAGTGGTGCCGCACTACGCGCTGGGCTTTATCCAGCAGGAAGCCGGCTATCAAGCGGTTGCCTTATTGAGCCTGGATGGGCAAAACAACCTCTACCTGCATAGCGATGGGCGCTGGCTGGGCAGCTATGTTCCCGCCTCGCTACGCGGTTATCCCTTTACCCTCGCCAATACCGAGGAGGGGCAAAAAGCCTTGTGTGTGGATCAAGCGCACCTGAGCGAAGAGCAGGGCGAGCCGCTGTTTGATAAAGCGGGCAACTTGGCACCGACCGTTCAGCGCACGGTGGAATTTCTCAACCAGTGCGAGCAGAACCGTGAGCTGACGCAGCGCTCGGTCAACGCCTTGGCAGAAGCCGGTGTGATTGAGCAATGGCCTTTGAAACTTGAGCGCGGCGAAGGCCAAGCGCCGATCAGCGTAAATGGCTTGTTTCGTGTCGATGAAAAAGCCTTAAATGCCCTGGAAGGGGAGGCGTATGCCCAGTTACGCGGTGGCCCGATGGCACTGGCTCACGCCCAGATGTTTTCGATGAGCCAGCTTAGCCAGTTAAGCGAGCGCGCTAAGTTCCATGCCCAGCACGCGACCAAAGAAGTACCGGAAAACCTGGATAGCGTGCTCGATGGTGGGGATGATGATGAGCTAACGTTTGATTTTGACTCGTGAGAATGGGCATTTCGGCCAGAAAAATGCCGCTGTCGAACATTTGGCAGCGGTTTTTTGTTATTTGCCTATTGAATCAGGTTGTAGTGGTGAAAAATTCCTTGAGCGCTTTTTTGGTTAAACCGTGATCAGATCAAGGCTATCATGCGGCTTTGGTTGGGCCGCTTGGTGTATATTTCGGGATGTTCAATGTGCAGGACGGCTTCAGGTCCAGCGTTCACGGTGTAGCTTGCAGAATTACGGGTATGGGCTGGCCTTGGCTTTCGCCAATGAGTGCAGGAAGTGGGACGATTGGGTGTGTTGGCCTAGCGGATCAAGCGCTCAACCGATAGCTATGGTGAAGTCCTCCCAGCCATGGGATGGCTTCCAGGCGACAGCGGCTTGGGTTATGGCCAATGTCACTATCGTTCGCGGCTACCGGATCGATGGGCATAGGTGGCTCGCCGTCATTGGCCATGTGAGGGCGGGCGGTATTGTAGTACGTCCGATATTCGCTCAGCAGCCGGTTAAGCTGCCGGAGGTTCAGCACCACGATGGATGAGAGTAATTCTTCTTTCAGGGTGCGGTTGAAGCGCTCGACCACGGCGTTTTGCCATGGGCAGCGATAGGCAGTGCGCCGAACACGCATACCGAAACTCGGCAAGGTATGAGCGGCGATGTGTGCAAAGATGCTGTCCCGATCCATCAGCATGATACCGCCTCTAGCCTCGTCAAACGGGAATGCCTCGCGGATCTGCTGAGCCACCCAGGCGCTGGTGGGGTTATGGGTCGCTCGTGACCAGACCAGCCGTCGTCGTTTGTGGTCAACGATGTTCAGGATAAACACCTGGCGACAAAGCGCGTCCAGAGTGGTCTTGAAGTCCATGCTGTAGAAAGCATGGTTATGAAAGAGGGTTCGCCAGTCAGGATCTTGGTGGCGGCTTGTCGTGGTGTCGGGCGGGTGTGGCGTCAGGCCGTGTTTCTTGAGGATACGTGCCACGGTATTCTTGTCGATGGGATGCTTGAGGTCATGTCGCAAGATGGCGGCTATGCGGCGAGCGGAATAACCACGGTTATTGCGATGCAGTGTCAGGATCCAGTCTTCGACATAGTCCAGTGTTGGCGGGCGACCACTGCGCGGCCCTGCCAGAGACTTGCGGTGCCAGATCAGCCGTAACTGCCGATGGCACCATCCTACGATCGTCACGGGGCGAGGTAGAGTCGTTCCGAGGTACCAGGGCAGCAGCGGTGACAGTCGACGATAATGGCCGTGCTGATTCCCGAGAAGAAAGCCACCAAATCCAGATAGAAATACCAATACGACTATGACCAACATTCAGGCTCCATTTCCTCCCGTGTAAGGGCGTCGCATCCTAGAGGGGGATCCCATCCCACGACAGGAGGTAGAAGCATGTCGGTTCACTGTCCGAGCTGCGGCTCGCATCACGTCATCACCCGCAACGTCGGGCGCAAGATAGGCGGCGCTACCGGGGCCGCCGCCGGTACTGCGTCAGGTGCTGCCGGGGCTTTGTCAGGGGCCAAGGCCGGCGCCCTGGTGGGTGCCGTGGGCGGTCCCCTGGGGGCCACCATCGGCAGCTTGGCCGGGGCCGTCTTTGGCGGACTGGTCGGCGGCACCGCAGGCGGCATCGCCGGTGCCCGCTTGGGCGAGGAGCTGGATAGCAAGGTGCTGGATAACGTCGAGTGCCGTCAGTGTGGTCACGCCTTTCGTCCCCACGTCGAGTAGGCCCCGCTACCATGTCCGGGGTTACGTCGTTAGTGAGACGCTAGCTCGCTGAAGAAGGCGGGGTTGTCTTGAATCGTCGCCAGTACCTTGGCGGCCAGGCCGGTGGGGTTACGGCGTTTGGTCTCCCAGCTTTTGATGGTATCGATGCTGGTTCCCATGGCGTCGGCAAATTCAGCCTGAGACACGTGCAGCTTGGTACGGATGGCCCTGACATCAGCGACTTCGTGGCGAGTGACACGGCTAGCCTGGGCTTTGCCCTGCTTGATGTCGACGGCTTCCTGCAGCGATGTCTGGAGTTCGTCAAAAATGCTCATTCGGAAACCTCCCCCTTCAACTGGTGGGTCAGTGTTTTCAGTGCGGCCTTTTCGGCAGGCGTCAGACTGTCCTTCACGCTCTTGGGATAGGCCACTATCAGATAAATCACCTCGGCGGTCGCCAGGAAATAGATGACCCGAGCCCCGCCTTGCTTGCCCTGGTGTCCCAGGGCCATGCGGATTTTCCGCAATCCCCCCGTGCCTTGAATCAGGTCGCCCTTATCTGGTTGGGCGATGAGGATACGCTGAAGTTCCTTCAGCTCATCATCGGTCGCCATGCTCTGGATCTGCCGGGTGAAGGTCGGTGTTTCAATGAATTCAATGGCATGACTCACGTCGGGGTATCTCTCAGTCAGAGCATTGTTATGGTGTACATAGTACATCATACGATGTGGTATGTCGATACGCGACACCTCGCAATGAGCGTCACTCGCTCCCCACTCAACCCACGATCCCTCATGACGGCTTTGCCCGCTGCCTGCCGGTGGCGGGCCGTTATGCCGTGTTCGTTCTATTCATCAGGAGAGTTCCCATGAGCCACAACGCCCAAACCTACGCGACCCCAACAACGACTTCACCGGAACCTGCGCACCAGGACAAAAGATCGGTGATGATTCCGTTTGAACAGGCTGGCAACGATGCCCTGCCATCCAACTCCCACACCACGTCATCCGTTCTCGACGCCATCGAGCAGAGCGGTATGCCGTTACCCCCGCGTGAAACGCGCTCCCGGCGTCCCACACCGCCACCACGCCGTTACCGCGATCAGGCACGGCGTCTGGTGGACACCCGCGCCCTGGATCGTCAGGCGTGGCTGTCGATTCGTCAGAGTGGCATTGGCAGCAGTGATGCTGCCGCTGCGGTGGGGCTGCATCCCTACAAGTCCCAGCTCGAGCTGTGGATGGAGAAGACCGGACGCCAATGCGATGACAAGGAGCCTAGCCGAGGTGTGCTCCTCACCAGCCCGCTGCACTGGGGGCAGGTGCTGGAACCGTTGGTAGCCGACCATTACGCCCAGCACACCGGTTACCGGGTGCAGCGCGTCAACGCCATCCTGCAACACGTCGCGCATCCCTGGATGCTCGCCAATCTGGATCGCGAGGTGGTGGGCAATGACGCCGTGCAGATTCTGGAGTGCAAGACCGCCGGGATCTACGGGGCGCGGCTGTGGAAGGAGGGCGTGCCCGAGTACGTGCAGTTGCAGGTGATGCACCAGCTCGCCGTGACCGGGCAGCAGGCCGCCGATGTGGCCGTGCTGTTGGGCGGCCATGAGCTGCAGATCCATCGCATCGAGCGTGACGAGGCGATGATTGCGCAGTTGATTGCCCTGGAACGCCAGTTCTGGGAGTTTGTTGAAAACGACACCCCACCGCCTGCCGATGGCTCGGACTCGGCGGACAAAGCGCTACGGACGCTGTTTCCCCAGGATGACGGTGAAACGGTGGACTTTAGCCACGACGTGACGCTCAGCCAGACGTTTGTCGACCTGCAACGGGTCCGGCAGACCCTGGACGACGCCAAGAAGGAGGAGGCCAAGCTCAAGCACCGTCTGCAGCAAGCGATGGCGCACCGCCGCCTTCCAGCTGGATCTGGGGCTGTTCCGGCTGGTGTGCCTCAACGGCATGGTCACCCCGGTAGGCGACGTGGGCGGCATCCGCGTGCGTCACGGCCGCCACATCGTCGACGAGATCCTGGAAGGCTCGATTCAACTCAGCCATCAAGTGCCCCGCATTGCCGAAGGCGTCGAAGCGTTTCGCTCCACCCTGGTCAGCCAGGGCGAGGCCCAGCTGTTCGCCGAGGCCGCCCTGTCGCTGCGCTACGGCGACGACTGGCAGCAGGCCAGCCCCGTGCAGCCGGGGGACATCCTCGAAGCCCGTCGCACCGAGGACGCCAACGGCTCGCTGTGGAGCGTGTTCAACCGCACCCAGGAAAACCTCTTCAAGGGCGGCTTACGCGGTCGCTCTCAGTCCGGTCGGGCCACCCGTACCCGAGCCATCAACAGCGTAACCGAAGACGTGCGCTTAAACCGCGCGTTATGGAAGCTCACCGAGCGCTTCGCTGAGCTCAAAGGCGTTGATTTGGCGGCATAAATCGAGGGGAGTTTTTCTACGGATTTTTCTACAGAATCGCCTCCAGGAGATACCATGAACGCACGACTCAACGCCTCGCTACTCACGAACCCCCAACTGATCGCCGGGGAAACCCCCGGCACCTACCGCGTTAATGGCGACGTGACTGACGCCCAGCTGTTACACCTGGCCAAGATGATCGCGCAGAAACGGCTTAGTAAGGGCAATAAACTCGGCAGTCCCGATGAAGTTCATCGCTGTCTGCAAACCCTGCTGCTCGACTACTGTTGTGGTAAAATAAGGATATTGAGATAGGAGCGCGCATGGCCAGTAAAATCCACAATCGCCACGACCATAGCTACAAATTACTATTCTCTCATCCCGAGATGGTTAGAGATCTCCTGACAGGCTTCGTCAAAGAAGCCTGGGTCGAGCAGCTTGATTTCTCGACGCTGGAAAAGGTTAGCGGCTCCTACGTCACCGAGGATCTGCGTGATCGTGAGGATGACATTATCTGGCGAGTGCGCTGGGGCGACGATTGGCTCTACGTCTACCTGCTGTTGGAGTTCCAGTCTTCCGAAGACAAGCACATGGCCGTGCGGATCATGACGTATCAGGGGCTGCTGTATCAGGATCTGATTCGCCAGGAAACCTTCACCCCCAGCGGAAAACTGCCGCCGATCTTACCGATTGTGCTCTACAATGGGGAGAAGCGCTGGACAGCGGCACAAAATGTGGCGGAGCTAGTCGAACGGGTACCAGGAGGACTTGAACGCTATCGGCCAGACATGGCGTATTTGCTTCTCGACGAAGGGGCTATCGTCAATGATCCGGCGTGGTCGGATCAAATGCGAAACGTGGCTGCTGCGCTCTTTCGGTTGGAGCACAACCGCGACGAGCAAGACATGCTGGCGGTGCTCGGTACGTTGGTTGAGTGGCTCAAGGCGCCTGAGCAAACGGGTCTAAGGCGGGCGTTTGTGGTGTGGATACGTCGCGTGCTGTTGCCTAGCCGGGCGCCTGAGATGGAGCTGCCTGAATTTACGGATTTACAAGACTTGCACGAGGTACATGACATGCTGGCAGAACGAATTAAGAAGTGGCCTGAGCAGTGGGAAGAGAGAGGTCGTCAAGAGGGACGTCAAGAGGGGCGTCGGGAAGAACGACAGGAAGCAGAGCGGCGTGCTTTGGAAGAAAAGCGTGCAACTGTTCGCCATTTATTGGCGTTCGGTGTGCTCAGTGATGAGCAAATTGCCGAAGCGACAGGGCTATCGGTTGACGAGATTGCTAAGCTGCGTATTGAAGATAAGCACTAATTTTCCGGTGGGTTAAGTCATGATCCATTAGTAGGGAAGAAAAGCACATGCCTTACGTCAACTGTAGTGGTGAAAAACTCCTCAAGCGCTTTTTTGGTCAAAAAGTGATCAGGTGCGGGCTTTGATGGGGTTTCGAATGAGACGCTTGGCGTATATTTCAGGATGCTCAATGCGCAGGACGGCTTCAGGCTCGCCGCTCATGGTGCAGGTTTCAGAATTATGGGTATGGGCTGGCCTTGGCTTTCGCCAATGAGTGTAGGAAGTGGGACGGTCGGGTGTGTCGGCCTAGCGAATCAAGCGCTCAACCGATAGCTATGGTGAAGTCCTCCCAGCCATGGGATGGCTTCCAGGCGACAGCGGCTTGGGTTATGGCCAATGTCACTATCGTTCGCGGCTACCGGATCGATTGGCGTAGGTGGCTCGCCGTCATTGGCCATGTGGGGACGGGCGGTATTGTAGTACGTCCGATATTCGCTCAGCAGCCGGTTAAGCTGCCGGAGGTTCAGCACCAGGATGGATGAGAGCAATTCTTCTTGCAGGGTGCGGTTGAAGCGCTCGACTACGGCATTTTGCCATGGGCAGCGATAGGCAGTACGCCGAACACGCATGCCGAACCCTGGCAAGGTATGAGCGGCAATGGGAGCGAAAATGCTGTCCCGATCCATCAGCATGGTGCGTCCCCTTGCTTCGTCAAAGGGGAATGCCTCGCGGATTTGCTGGGCTACCCATGCGCTGGTGGGGTTATGGGTCGCCCGTGACCAGATCAGCCGACGGCGTTTATGGTCGACGATGTTCAGGATAAACACCTGGCGACAAAGTGCGTCTTTTGTGGTTTTGAAGTCCATGCTGCAGACGGCATGGTTATGAAAGAGGGTTGGCCAGCCAGGATCTTGGTGGCGGCTTGTGTTGGTGCCGGGCGGATGTGGCGTCAGGCCGTGCTTCTTGAGGATTCGTATCACGGTATTCTTGTCGATGGGATGCCTGAGGTCATGTCGCAATATGGCGGCTACGCGGCGAGCGGAATAACCACGGTTATTGCGATGCAGTGTCAGGATCCAGTCTTCAACATAGTCAGGTGTCGGCGGTCGACCACGGCGCGGCCCTGCCTGAGATTTGCGATGCCAGATCAGCTGTAGCTGCTGATGGCACCATCCTACGATCGTCATGGGGCGAGGTAGAGTCGTTCCGAGGTACCAGGGCAGCAGCGGTGACAATCGACGATAATGGCCGTGCTGATTCCCGAGAAGAAAGCCACCAAATCCAGATAGAAATACCAATACGACAATCACCAACCTTCAGGCTCCGTTTTCCCCGTGGCGGGGCGTCGCATCCTAGTGGGTGATCGGTACAATAGCAATTGGGCGGTGGTGTCCGGGTTACGGGCATCTCCGGCAATCAGATAAGGAGCTTGTATGTCTACCCCGCTCGTACTGAGCCCCAAGGAGTGCCAGGGCAAGACCTGGCATCCACCCCTCGATTTGAGCTTTGCAGCTAGCCAAACGCTAATCCCGCTACATGCCGGTGAGCTGGCCAAGGCCGCCGCCTCCATGCCCATTGCCCTGGTCAAGGAGGGTCGCGAATGGCGCTTAGTGGGCGTTTGCGGAATCGAGGCCGGGCATAATTTGTTCATCAAGGGGGGCAAGTGGCTGGGTCACTATCGCCCCGAGTGGCTTTTCACCTATCCCTTTGAGATCGTGACCGTGGGGGAGAAGGGCTTGGTCACGTTTGACCGTGATTCCGGCCTGGAAGACCCACATGGCGCCGGCGAACCTTTCTTCGATGAGCAGGGCCAGATGCGCCAGGCCGTGGCTACCCGCGTTGAGGCGCTCAAGATCCACCACCGCAAGCACCAGGCCACCCAGAAGGCCATCAAGGCGCTGGCCAAGGCCAAGGTGATTACCCCCTGGCCGGAAGCCTTACAGAGCCAGCTGGGCCTTGCCATCAATGGCCTACACATGATCGACGAGAAAGCGCTTAGCCAACTGTATGACGAAACGTTCCTGAGCCTGAGAAAAGCCCAGGCGCTGCCCATTGCCTATGCGGTGAATCTCTCCCTGCCCCAAACGCACCTGCTAGGCCGCTTGGCGAGGCTGAACCCCGGCTACGTCACCGCACCCGAAAACCTAGATAGCTTCTTTGATAACGATGAGGATTTGAGCTTTGATTTCGATGCTTAAGGTAAGCGTAGTGTTGCTAATATCTGCCATGCTGGGCGGCTGCGTACCCTTCGTGCCGATTATTTAATAGTCCATGATGACCAATGCCGCGCTGAGCGGCGTTCTATGCCACCTACTGCTACGCGCCGTTCACGCCTAAGGAAGATCCATTGAAGATCCACGTAAGCCTGGTCAGCTACAACACCCCCTTACGAGAAGCCCAGGTCAAGCTGATGGCCCATTCGTGCCGAAAGCTCCAGGCGTTGTGGGACGATACGCATACCGCGTTTGGAGCAGAAGCCGACTGGATCGAGCGGGAGTGTGTCCAAGCGTTCTTCCTTGCAGCCGAGGCGTGCGGCTTTGTCTGTAAGGAATGGGGTGTCATGGAGTCGCTGTCGACACGTGCCGTTGACTGGGAAGGGGTACCCGAAAAGGCGGATCTAAAGTGGCTGCGCTTCTTTATCCATTCCATGGTTGTTGACGAAAAGTCAGCGTTGGCGGGTGAGTTCGCATCGCGCATGTCATCTGTCACCTTTGAGCTTGGCAAGAAGCGCGGTTATACCGACTTGGCAGCGGCGCTGGAGGCGCAGCTTTCTTAACTAAGGCGTAGATTAGCGTAATGACATAAACGCGGCCTCAGGGCCGCGTTGAGCGTTCTATCGATTAGTCTGTGCGGCGCTCCACCTTCAAGTCTTTCTGGGAGTCGGCAATCGCCAGGGCCAGGGAGATCGCTTGCCCTACGTTATCGCTATCTTTAGCAGCCTTATCCAGATTGATGCTCAATGCTTTGTCATTGACCAGATAGCACTCGACGACTTCCCCCAAGTGCGTCACTTCTGCTTCTTCCAATACCCCCGCTCGATGCAGCAAGGCCACCAGCTCATGGGTTCGCGCTTCGTCCTGGGCACAGGCCTCTAGCGTCTTGATTAGCCCTTGCAGGTAAGGGGTAGGCTCGCCGTTCTCAAACAGCCTGAACCCCACGTCCAGCTGAAAATGCGGAGCATCCGTGGCCACCACCACGGCGGGCGATAGTTCGCGAACGCCTGGGGTCGAGGCCTGCCCAGGATGGTCGTCTCGCAACAACGAGGCCAACACCAGGGGATAGTGCCGCCACGCCACGGGCGTATGCTCGGCAAACAGGTTCTCGGTATCGGACGGTGTCACCAGGGCGCACAGGTCCAGTTGCGGCAAGGCTGAAATCACAATCGGAAACCGCGAGGCCAAGGGCTGGATGTCCGTGACCAGTAAATCAATGATGCGTTCCTTTGATGCTAGGACGGCATTGTCGATGGGGGTTAGGCGCAGATCGGCGTGAAGGTCGGGCGAAAGCCGCATGAAACGTCCTTTGTGTAATGGGGTAGTCCAATCGCCCGGTCAGGGCGCTATCGCATGCTTACGTTACACGCAAGCGCGTTACGGTGTCTTGGAGGGTGATGCGGTGTCTTCGATCACCACCGCCCAGCGTTTCACTTCGGCTTCACCGTATTCTTCTTTCCATTCCTGTAGCTTAGGTTTTCGGAGGCTCCGGGCCTCTACGACATCCCCTGTATGAATATTGGTGTAGCGCTTTAACGGCTGTGACTTACCCCCTTTTTGACGCGGTGTTTTGCGCGTGTTCTTTGGGGCAGAGTGGCCGAAGAGCTGTAACAGTTCGGCTTCGGTCTTGCCGTGTTTGGCCAGGACGTCCTGGATGTCTGTCTTGAATATCACGGCCTTTTTGTAGGCCTCGTCCTGTTCGAGCTTTTCAAGCTCGCGAGTGATGCGTTCTTGTTCGCTTTTGAGCTGTTCATGCTGCGTAATCGGGTCGGACATGAGTTGGCCTGACGATAGGAAGACAATGCGCGACAGAATAAAGCATCCGTATGACCAGGGCCAGCGATCCTCTGAACATCCGTCAGATGCGCTCAGTGTCCTGGGAGGTTGCCCCGTCAGGATGACAACTCACGTATCCTTTTCGCTAGCAATCCGCTGGCTGGCTTCTTCTTCGTGGCGCGTTTCTTGCCCGGACGTTGCGACGTCACCAGGGTTCGTGTGTGCGAGGGCATGTCGTAGTGCAGGTAGGTATCGTAATGGCTTAGATAGTGAATCAGTTGCTTCAGGCGTTGACGGTCTTCGTCGGTGTCAAGGGACCACACACCATTGATCCTGGGAGCCTCAGGATGTAGCAGCTCGCCTTCGGTCCAGGTTGTGCCGTGATAGTGCGTGGCATCGTGCCAGCGTTTAGCGAACGCCTGCAGCAACGAGGCACCTTCCTGAACGTATCGAGCGTCATACAGGAAGATCATGTCGTGTACCAACCCCTTACCAGGGAAGTAATGAAGCTTCCCCACGTAGCCCACTAAATAGTTGAACAGCGGATTCCCCCGGCGGTTCTTGAGAAACGTCTGGCGATCTTTCAGGGTTTGTGCCAGGTCAGCGTAGTGAGGGTTCCGATAACCCAGCTGTATCGGTACCCAGAGCAAGTACGGCGCTTGGCGGAAGGCCGCCCGCATCCACGTTCTCAGGGATGAAGCGCGTGACTTGGCAAGGGTCTCCGACTCCTTGACGCGACGTTTAAAAGCGGGAGAGGTGAGCTCCTGGGTCAACGATTCGAGCGATGCCTGAAAACGTTGACTGACCTGACGTGCCAGGGGTTCGGGTAGGGCCAGGTCACGACGTTCATAAGGTTCCTGGCAGCACCATTGGAGATGATGGAGAAACGCCCGCGCATACAAGCTGAGATGATAGCGCCCATCATTCAGCTGCATCAAGGTTTCCAGATGAAGGCGATATTGGTGCAACCGACTGCGCTCCTTCACTCGCCAACGTCGGTGATGTTTCAGTTGGGCCGGTGTCAGCGGCACCGCCACAAAGTCATCTTCCAGTAGACGATCCTGCAAGGGGCGCTGCGGGATCGCCAGGATGGCCTTGTCGATATCTGGCAACAGCTTCACGGGATCATGGGAGGGAAGTATCCACTCCTTCTTACCCGTGTCTTCACGACGATTAAACGAGCAGGCCATCGCTATCGAGCGATTGGCTGTGGGAGCGCCCTTGGCAGAGGCGGGATCGTCGGGAGGCAAGGTCATGGCAGTGGCTCGGCAGTGTCGTGATCGGGGAACAACCGGGAGCCAAAGAGTTTATCAGAATGGAAAATTATTTTCTCATAAACGCTAAAAAGATCTTGTCACTTGTTTGTCTGAGATAAATTCCCAAAAACAAAGAAACAATGACTTAGCGCCACTAATCGCCCGAATCCCCCGACCATTCCGCCTGCTCACTAGCCCAGCGTTCCAGCAGGGCACGCCCCACGCCTGAGGGCAGGCGACGGCCCTGTTCCCACTCCTGCCACGTCCGCTTGCTGACTCCCAGTTCATCGGCCAGTGCCGCCTGGCTGAGCTTGCGTAGGCGACGAATGGCAATCACGTCACGCACCAGTCGCCGGGTAGGCTCCTTGCGTTCCAGCATGGCCAGACGATGCTCGCTGAGCGGATCGTGGAAGGGAGGTTCTGCAGGCTGGGAGGTGTAGGGCATGGTGTGAGGTGGAGGGTGGGCATGAGCCCCCAGCGACGTTGCCCAAGGGGATGTTGGGACTGTTGGACACGTTGGCCTGTGCATCATGGCAGGACTCCTGTAAGGAGATTGAGGAATGAGAGTGATCCATCTTGTCAGCACGACAGGGTCCGCCCTTGACGGACCCCTTGCACATAGGATTAGACACGACTGGCGTCAAAGACATGCATACCCTGACCAATCGGCTTGGTGTAGGCCTTGCACAGGTAGCTCGCCATGTACATCGCCTCGTCCATGCTGAACCAATCGTCGCGATGCAGGATGCCCGTCCAGTATTCTCCCGTAATCTTGTTCTTGCTGACGTTCACCAGCTGCTGAAAGCGCGGATCGTCATGGTCATAGCCCATCGCCTTTAACCAAGCTCGCATCATGCGGTGGTAAAGGTTATCGCGTGAGTACATGTCGTACTCATCGGAGGCAAAGACCCCTAGGCTGTCGAAGGCATTCTTGTTGAGCAGAATCATCAGGTGGTAGTGCGGTTTGATGCTGGTGTCTTGCTCCCGCGCCCAGATATAGCGGAGCTGAGTGGTGTACTTGGTCTTGGCGGTCTTCAGTTCGTAGCGTAGGAAACGCAGGAAACGGGCGAGTACCTGGTTGTCGTCGTGCATGGGGAGACGAGGCATGACCTTGGGGAAGCGCAGCTCGATCCGAAAGGCAAAGGTGTTGTAGTTGATGTTCGTTGCCGTGTTGAGCATCAACAGAGAACTTTCCAGGTAGTTCTCAATCAAGGGGCCGTCCTCGACCTGCACGCTGTAGCCGTAGTAGGTATCGTCGTAGTACAGGCGCAGCTTGTCGTTTAAGAAATGACGCAGTGGTCGATGATCAAACATGGGGTTACACCTCGCGGATAGGTTGGATGAACAATCCGCAGCGGTGATCTTGTGGCGTATGGGAAGCCGACATGGCGATATTAAGAATCGCCTAGCAACCAAAAAGAACAACGTACTTGCCATCCGGCGTGTTGAAGACGCCTGATTGCCTAGGTTGCGTGTGTTGAGTAATGCATTGTCGAAGGAGTGGACGGTATGAGTCGTGGGCTATGGTGGCCGACGTCTTGGAGGATAGTGAGTCCCTTGAATGGGCTATCACAAGTGAGCCCATCAGTGCTCATAAAGACCTTAAGACACCCTCGTTAAATTCCTATATTACTCCCCCGTCATAAACGCTTATCTGCTCTCCCGGTGACGTCTATGCGTTGCTTCCCAATTCCCAGCAAAACCCTATCAACGTCTCAAAAGACACGTTATTAGAAAATTCCGTTGGGCAACCCAAACAAGACACCGTGACGGGATGACGTCACGGCTCGCTGCATCCTATTCGGGAAGGGGGTAAACAATTACATCGTCCTGTCCGTTTTCCTCGGTAGTGGCCGTCGCAGGCCGTAAAACCCCACCTTTTGCCGTGGCTGACGTATGGCTGGGGAAGACGGGCCTTGATGGCCACGTTGTTCTGGTGGGGAAGTCGATTCAAAAAAATCTCAGCCACACACTACCTCCATGAAGCTGTCAGCGGATGCCATCGCTGATCTCCTTTTCATCGCTACTGGAGGAAAACCCTTATGTCGATGCAATGCCCGCGCTGCGGCTCGCATCACGTCACTGCGCGCCAGGTGGGGCGCAAGTTTGGTGCGGCGACCGGTTCCGGTTGCGGTACCGCTATCGGCGCTGCCGGAGCGTTATCAGGCGCCAAGGCCGGGGCACTTATTGGCCTTGCGGCCGGGCCGATGGTGATGACCGTGACCAGTCTGGCCGGGGCCGTCTTCGGCGGGCTAGTGGGGGGTACAACTTTCGGGGTGGCCGGTGCCAAGCTGGGCACCGAGCTTGATCAGAAAGTGCTGGATAACCTTGCCTGCGCTGACTGCCAACACACCTTTCGCCCGTCAATCGAGTAAGCCTGTCACAACGGCGGTGTGAAGACCGCCATGATCCTTTTCCTTTCCAACATGACAAATCACGACGACTCGCCCGCTGCCTTTGAGGGAGCGGGCCGTTATGCCGTGTTCGATATAAAAACCTTTTCTCTAGGAGAAACACCATGAGCCACACCACGCACAGCAACGCCTACCCAGTGTCTCTTGATACGGTGCCAGCTGAACAACATCGGTTATCGGTCGTGATGCCGGTTGCACAGGCTGAACAGATAGACTCACCGGCTGCGCCTGCTTCCTCATCGTCGGTGCTGAAAGCCACCGAACAAAGCGGTATCCCCCTGCCTAAACGTGAGACGCGCAGCCAGCGTCCTACACCGCCTCAACGTCGCTACCGGGAGCAAGCGCGGCGCTTGGTGGATACCCGCGCCCTGGATCGTCAAGCGTGGCTCTCCATTCGCCAAAGCGGGATTGGCAGTAGTGACGCGGCGGCGGCTGTGGGGCTGCATCCGTATAAATCTCAGCTAGAACTGTGGATGGACAAGACCGGACGGCAGGTCGATATCAAGGAACCCAGCCGAGACGAACAGTTGACCAGCCCCTTGCATTGGGGCCAGGTCCTCGAACCCATTGTGGCGGATCACTACGCCCAGCACACCGGCCACCGGGTGCAGCGGGTCAACGCCATCCTGCAGCATGTGGAACACCCTTGGATGTTGGCCAACCTGGATCGCGAGATTGTCGGCAATGACGAAGTGCAAATCCTGGAGTGCAAGACCGCCGGGATCTACGGGGCCAAGCTGTGGAAGGAGGGGGTGCCCGAGTACGTGCAGCTACAGGTCATGCACCAGTTGGCGGTGACCGGCCAACAGGCCGCTGACGTGGCCGTGCTGCTGGGCGGCCACGAGCTGCAGATCCACCGCATCGAGCGTGACGAGGCGATGATCGACCAGCTGATCGCACTCGAAGCCAAGTTCTGGGAGTTTGTTGAAAACGACACCCCACCGTCCGCCGATGGCAGCGACTCTGCCGACAAGGCGCTGCGGGCGCTGTTCCCCCAGGACAATGGTGAAACGGTGGACTTCAGCCATGACGTCGGGCTCAGCCAGGCGTTTGTCGACCTGCAACGGGTGCGCCAGACCCTGGACGAGGCCAAGAAGGAGGAAGCCCGGCTCAAGCACCGTCTACAGCAGGCCATGGGCACGGCGACGCTGGCGACCTTTCCCAGCGGCGTGCTGAGTTGGAAGCAGACCAAGCCGGTCAATCGGCTGGATACCAAGACGCTGCAAAAGGAACACCCGGCCTTGTGCGCCGCCTACCTGCACGCCCACCCCGGTACCCGGCGGTTGGTGGTGCGTTAGTCGCCGTCAACAACCATCGTCAATCGCGCAACACAGCGCCGCTGTGCGCGGTTGCCGTACCAACCCACCCCCTAAGGTTACCTCAATCAAGCAAACGCCTCAGCGCGGCTTTCCGGCCGCCTGGGGCGTTGTGCGTTATGGGGCAGCGATTCTAAATCACCATTGATGTCGTCAGGAGGTTCCCATGCTCAAGGGACTCGCGATTACCCCGCCCATTCTGGGGCGGATTACCATCGGAAAGATGGTGGAAAATAACGGTAAGCGTCTGCCGCAAAAAGACGATCAATTTACTATCACCTCTCAGCTCCAGACCAAGGAAGGTTGGATACGCCACCCACTCGATGAGCAGCTGCGCAGCGCCCAGGAGGGCAAGCTCAGGACGATTCCCATTCGGCTGCTGTTCAGTGACCCCGACCTCAACCTGCGCGCCGAGTACGCGCTGTTTGATCGGCAAACGGCCAGACCGCTGTGCGTAGGCGACGGCGAGCAGTGCAAACGGCGTACCCAGGATGGCATGGTTTCTCTCGACTGTCCTTCCCCGGATGGCTGCCCCTTGGCCCAGGGCGGCGCCTGCAAGCCTTATGGGCGGCTGAACGTGTTGATTGGCGATGACGATCCGTTAGGCAGCTTTATCTTTCGCACCACCGGCTTCAACTCGATTCGCACCCTGGCCGCAAGGCTCGCCTACTTCAAAGCGATCTCGGGCAATCGACTCGCCTGTATGCCCCTGGAACTCAGGCTACGCGGCAAGTCCACCCGCCAGAGCCGAGGCACGGCGATCTATTACGTGGATATCACCCTGCGCGAGGGCTGGACGCTGGAAGCGACCCTGGCCGAAGCACAGCGCCTGGACGAGTTTCATCACTCCACCGGGTTTGATCAGAAAGCCCTCGATAAGGCCGCCAAGGCAGGCTTTGCCAATGGGGCCTTTGAAGACAGTGCCGAGGACTCCGCCGATGTGGTCGAAGAGTTTTACCCCGATGCCCCCGAGCATCCGCCGGGCAGGCAGGACGCCAATGCCCCGGTGACCCTGACTGACAAACTGCAGGCCAAAAGCCAGCAGGGCAAGCCTGAGCCATCAGAGCCGGAAAGTACCGACCAGGACGCCGCACCCCCTGTCGACCATCCCCCACAGACCTCGTCTCGTCAGGCCAAGCGCGTCTGAGTACTTTTCTCTGCTCCCTTACCCAATACCCAACTTAAACCTACCGCTGCTTTAACGCTGCCCGCTGCCTGTTTGGCGCGGGCCGTTATGCCGTGGATGACCGATAAGGAGATATTTCCATGCGTATTCTCACTCACGACCAACTTCACCGTACCGCTCCAGCGGTGTTTGCTAGCCAACCCGACGAAGCTGTGTCGGATCGCTACGGCTTTGTGCCCACCATCAATGTGGTCGATGCCCTACAGGCCGAGGGCTGGTATCCCGTGCGTGCTCAACAGACCAACGTGCGCCAAGCCGAGCGCCGCGACGTAGCCCGGCACATGATCCGTTTCCGCCAGGACCCCGACCGACAAATGACCGTGGGCGATAGCGTTACCGAACTGGTGTTGACCAATAGCCACGACCGCACGGCGGCGTTTCAGCTCGATCTAGGGCTGTTTCGGCTGGTGTGCCTTAACGGCATGGTGACGCCGGTGGGCGACGTGGGCGGTATTCGGGTGCGTCACGGCAAGCAGATCGTCGATGAAATATTGGAAGGCTCGATCCAACTCAGCCATCAGGTGCCCCGCATTGCCGAGGGGGTGGAGGCGTTCCAATCCACGCTGATCAGCCGGGGTGAAGCCCAGCTGTTCGCCGAAGCGGCCCTGTCGCTGCGCTATGGCGACGACTGGCAGCAGGCTAGCCCTATCCAACCGAGCAATGTCCTCGAAGCTCGACGCAGTGAGGACGCCAACGGCTCGCTGTGGAGCGTGTTTAACCGTACCCAGGAAAACCTCTTCAAGGGCGGCTTACGTGGTCGCTCTCAATCCGGTCGGGCCACCCGTACCCGAGCGATTAACAGCGTGACCGAAGACGTGCGCTTAAATCGCGCGTTATGGAAGCTCACCGAGCGCTTTGCGGAGCTGAAAGGTGCTGATTTAGCAGCATAAATCGCCGGATATTTTTCTACGGATTTTTCTACAAGATACCCTATCAGGAGCCACCATGAACGCACCGCTCAACGCCTCGCTACTCACTAATCCCCAACTGATCGCCGGGGAGGAGCCCGGCACCTACCGCGTCGATGGCGACGTGACCGACGCCCAGCTGTTACACCTGGCCAAGATGATCGCGCAGAAACGGCTTAGTAAGGGCAATAAACTCGGCAGCCCCGATGAAGTGCATCGCTGCCTGCAAACCCTGCTGCTCGACTACCCTTTTGAGGTATTTGGTACGTTGCTATTAGACACCCAGCACCGGCTGATCGCCTTTGATGAGCTATTCCGGGGCACGATTGATTCCGCGAGTGTCTACCCCCGCGAGGTCATCAAGCACGCCATTGAGAACAACGCCGCCGCCGTGATCCTGGTCCACAACCATCCCAGTGGTGATCCCGAACCTAGCGACGCCGACCGGCGCATTACCCAGCGGCTTCAGGAAGCGCTGGGCTTGGTGGATATTCGTGTCTTGGATCATGTCGTGGTGGGCCATGAAGGCTACACATCGTTTGCTGAACGGGGGTGGCTGTAAGACAGCAGTCATCACTTGTCCTCATGCCTCCCTGCCTCACGACTGCCCTGATCGGCAGCGTGGGGCGGGGCTTGTCGCGTGGCGTTCTTTTTTTCTTTACGCAGTGGATAGATAGCGTGAGGAGAAGTAACAGGCGATAGCGCTTGACAAGCGGCGCTGTGGTAGAATTAGAGCACTGAGATAGGAGAGCGCATGGCGGATACCACCCACAAGCAGCATGATACTGGCTATAAGGAACTATTCAGTTACCCTGAATTCGTGCAGCAGCTGATTGAAGGCTTCGCCCCGGCCGAAATGGCCGAGCTGATGGACTTCTCGACGCTCAAGAACCACAGCGGTAACTACATCACGCCGCTGTTCGAGGAGAAGTTCGAAGACGTGGTCTGGTCAGTGGAGGTCACTTGGCAGGGCGTCACCCAGCAGGTGTTCCTCTACATTCTGCTGGAGTTTCAATCTAGGGTGGATCGCACGATGCCGATTCGGTTGATGCACTACGTGGCCTGCTTCTATGACCACCTGCTCAAAAATGGAACGACAACCCCGCACAAGGGGCTACCGCCCGTCCTGCCGATTGTGCTTTATAACGGCTCTGAGCGTTGGACAGCCAGACAAGATATTTACGATATGGTGCATCCTGAACCGCCTGCGTTTTTACAGGTCTATCAGCCACACTTGCGTTACTATCTCGTCGATGAAGGACGCTATACTGATGAAGAGCTGAACTTACGCCAGACACCGTTGAGTGGTGTATTCAGCATCGAGAATGCGTCGATGGATAGAAAAGGGCTGCAGCAGGCTGTGGATCGGATTGTAGCGATCATTCAGGCCGACCCCCACAAGGAACGTATCGACAAGATCATTACCCGCTGGTTGAAGCGTCATTTGCAGCGGCTTGGGGCTGAGGTCAATCTGGATCAGCTCAACAGTTTGGTGGAGGATAAAGACATGTTGGCAGAGAATTTAGAGAATTGGGCGCAGCAAGAGCGTCGTGAAGAGCGTGAGAAGGTTCTGCAGGAAACCGAGCAGCGCTTAAGGGAAGCTGAAAAGCGTGCTTTGGAAGAAAAGCGTGAAACTGTTCGCCATTTACTGGCGTTCGGTGTGCTCAGTGATGAGCAGATTGCCGAAGCCACAGGGTTAGCGGTTGATGAGATTGCCAAGATGCGGATTGAAGATAAGCACTGATCCCACCTTCTACAGTTTGGTGGAGGACAAAGATATGTTGGCAGAGAACTTAGAGAACTGGGCGCAGCAAGAGCGCCAGGAAGAGCGCCGGAAGGTTCTGCAAGAAGCCGAGCAGCGCGTAAGGGAAGCCGAGAAGCGTGCGTTGGAAAGCAAGCGCAACGCGGCCCGCAAGCTGATTGCGCTGACCGAAATGAATGATCAGTTAATTGCAGAAATCGAAGAACTACCGGTGGAAGAAGTCGAAAAGCTCCGTGCCGAGACGCAGCACTGATCCCACCTTCTCCAGTAACCCGCCTGACGCACAAAAAAGGGCAGCCTCCAACCGGGGCTGCCCTTATCGTCTCTGCCTATTTTTTGTTGCCTTTCTAATCAGCGCCATTTCCTGATGCGCTGCTATCCCCGGTAAGTCCCTCCGATGATGCCAAGGGCGTCGGACTGTGGCCGATTAACGCCGGTCGGGGCGGTCGTGTAGGACGCGCGCCACTCGCGTTTATCGGCAACGAGGCTAATGCGGGCACGCTGTTCATCGCCGTACTGGCCGCTTCCAGTAAGGTTTCCTGGCTCAAGTGGGCGTAGCGCTGCGTGGTGCGGATTTGGGTGTGGCCCAGGATCTTTTGCACCTCATAGATCGACCGTCCCCCGTTCACCAAGAAGCTGGCAAAGCTGTGACGCAAATCGTGAATGCGCAGGTCAGCCAGTCCCGCTCGCTTTCTGACAGTGTCCCAGGCGTAGTGAATGCTTGTATATGGCTCTTTTGTCTGCGGATTGGCGAACGAATAGGGGCAACCTTCGATACGCGGCATGTTCTCGATCAGTTGGATCGCTGAATCGGACAATGGCACGTAGCGGGTCTTGCCGCTCTTGTTGAACTCAATCGTCCACACCTTCGCGACCGTATCAAAGTCTTTCCACTGGGCATTCAGCACTTCGCTTAAACGGGCGCCGGTCAGTAGCAGCATCGTCACGATGGCCCTTAACTGGGGCGCTTTCGTGGTTTCCAGTGCCTCAAACAGCTGTTTGGCCTCACCCTCGGTCAAATAACGCTCCCGCTTATTGTTTTCTTTATAACGCCGCACGTTCTTGAGCGGATTCGCGGTCAGTCCGGTCTCCCAACGGATCGCCAGATGAAACACCGTGTTCAGCATGTCGTATACGCGGTTGGTGCTCGCGGGTTTGTGGGTTAAACGGTGATCGGCGAACAGCTTGATCGCCCGCTGTTGCGTTATCTCATCCAGGTGCAGATGACCCCAGTGTGGTAGCACATGGGCGCGCAACAGTATCTGATCGGTCTCCCAGGAGCGTTTATGACTACGAATGTAGGGCATGTAGGTCTCATTAATGAACACTGATAGCGTCGGGATCGCTTTCATCGCCGCCTTGCGGTCAAAGGGATCGTTTCCTTTCGCAATGTCACTTAAGTGACCTCGGGCAAGCTCTCTGGCCTCCGCTAACGACAGCACTGAGGCCAAGGCCAGCTTTTTCTCCCTCATACGCCCATGATCGGTGGCATAGCGTAGATACCAGGTCTTTTGACCTGAATAGAGCACCTTTAGCAGCAGTCCTGTGACTTTCAGATCGAAATAGTCGACCTTTTTCTTGCCCTTTGGGCACAGATTGCTACGATCCACAAAGACTTGGGTTAGGTTCTGCGACGGCATGAGCGGTTCCTCTCTATTTGGCTAAATATCGTACTTATGATGCGAATACGCTATCAGTGATAGCGAATGCGTACTTTATAGCTTCAGAATCGTGAGGTGTAAACCCTAATGGAAGAAAAAAACCGTTTTGCGCTCGCCATGCGCATGGGCCGGGCTGCCCTCGGCATGAGTCAGCAGGAATTCGCAGATGCGTTAGGTGTGGCTAAATCCACGGTCGCCCGTAACGAAACCCTGGAAATGGCCATGCGGGCCGACACGCTGACCGCCATGATGCGGCTTTTCCGGGAGCGGGGGATCGATGTAGACCTATTTGGGGCCACTGACAGCCTGACCATTACAGTGACCGCAAAAGGCCTCGCAGCGTTGGAAGAGCGTCGAATGGAGAAAGGGAAGGACAAGTAGATGGGGAGAAGAAACGAAGAAACGGCGCGAGGCCGCACCAATGCTCGTTCTGAAGGTGATTCAAAATATATGTATCTGCTATCAAAAATAGATATAGCGAAGTAAGAGATCAGAGAGGTCTTAGGGGATTGGTAAAAAGCCTTGTAAATCAATAGGCGGGGGAGATAGGAGAGTCGCAGTCTCACTGCAGATGTTGATGATCTGGTAGGTACTGCCAACGATGACGCGTTTGCTGCTGGCTTGACCGTTGCGGGCACACAAACTCTGCAAAACTTTGACACCATTGATGGTGGTGCAGGCACTGATAGCCTGACAGCTACGCTGACAGGCGGTACTGTTGCTCCAACCCTGACAAGCGTCGAGAACATTTTTGCTCGCTCAGTGACGGGTGCTAGCGAACTGGACCTCCAAAACGCCACTGGCGTTGAGCAGGTTTGGACTGATCGCTCTCAGAACGATCTGACTGTCAGCAACCTGGACTCTCTGTCTACTATCGGCGCACAGAACATCGCTCGTAGCACCGGTCACACTTACACTGTTCGCTACGATGCCAACACTGTAGCTGCTGCTGACACCCAAGCGATTGTTCTGAACAATGCTGCTCTGAACTTGGCTGTTGAGCAAGGCGCTGTTGGTGCTGAGCTGAACACTGTTCGCAACGTCAGCATTGCTTCTGAAGGTGATGCTAACGCTGTTACCTTTATTTCTGACACTGCAGTGGAGACCAATTTGGTCGATAGTGCTGCTGTGCAGAACATCACCATTACTGGTGCCGCTGACCTGACTGTTGCCAGCCAAGATGACGGTACTAACACTACCGCCCTCACCGCAGGTACCATCGACGCTTCTGAAGCGACTGGCGACGTGTCTATCACCATCGCTGATGCAGCTGGTACCAACTTAGCGACTGGCGTGACCCAGCGTACCGTGACTATGGGCGCCGGTGATGATATCGTTGATGCGTCTGGTGCTAACCTTGCTAACAGCAAAATCGTGGGCGGTGAAGGTCGTGACACCATCATCGTTGACGGTGCTTCTACTACTTTGGTAGATGACCTAGTAGCAAACGTCAGCGGCTTCGAGGTGCTGAATCTGGCAGGTCTAACTCAGACTGTTAGTGCTGCCACTATGGGTAACATTGGCTTCGAATCGATTGTTGCTACTAACGCCAATACTGGCTCTGTAACTAATCTGACAGCTGAAAGTGATCTGACGCTTGTCAACACTAATGCCGGTGCAGACAGCATCACTCTGAGCGTTGCTGGTGCAGCTACCAACGACAATGCTGAATTGAACTTCGCCACTGTCGGTGCAAATGGCAATAACTCTACTTTCAACGTTACTGTTGCTGACGTTGAGAACCTGAACGTTTCTACTTCTGCGACTGACGCTGACACGTTCCGTTCTACTGAACTGTCCGTCACTTCTACAGAGCTGGAAAACCTGACAGTAACCGGTAACGAAGCGGTTATCTTCGACGGCACTGGTAACACTGCTCTTAAGTCTGTTGATGTTTCTGGCGTTACTGCTTCCAATGCTACAGATGGTGACTTGACTGCTGACATTACTGTTGACGACGGCGTAACCGTTACTGGTTCTGCGGGTGATGACAAAATCACTTTCGGTGAGTCTAATGAAATCACTGGTGGTGCTGGCGAAGACGTATTCGTTGCTTCAATTGTTAGCGTTACTGCTGCAGGCGCACCGCTCTTCAGCACCATCACTGACCTGAAGGCAAACGAAGACGACAGCATTGAGTTTGGTGCTGCTGGTACAGTGCTTTCCACTGCTACTACCGGTACTGATGTCAACATCATCACCGAAGCAGATCTGGGTCTAGCACCTGGCGTAAACGCCACGTTTGCTAACTTCTTGAATGCTGCATCCGAGTTGACTGCTGGCACTGTTAGCGGCTTTGAGTTTGCCGGTAATACCTATGTTGTCCAAGATAACGAAGGCACCGCCACTACCTTTAACGCAGCAACTGACTTTATCGTCGAGCTGACTGGCTCTGTAGACCTGACTGAGTTTACCTACGCCTAAGCACCATCCCCACTCGTCAATCATTGATTGACGCTTGGTAAAGAAAACCCTCGGCCTTCGGGCTGGGGGTTTTTTCACTTAAGGAGCCTCTATGCCCCAATGGATTGCGCTCTCAC
>NZ_JBSXNN010000023.1:0-2405 GCF_056857635.1 Vreelandella sp. L-15
CGACCATCACTGCTACTTCCCGCTTTACGTCTTCTGCGGTAGGCACTTGCTGGTGAGCTATCTGCGCACCAGCAATCGAGGTGATGCCCGGCACAGCTGGGCCATTCTGGCGCTGCTGGTGCGATTTATTCGCGAGTATTGGCCACAGACCCGGATCGTGTTCCGGGGCGACTCCCACTTCAGCAAGCCCCGACTGCTGGCCTGGTGCGATCGCAACCAGGTGGATTACATCGTAGGCATGGCCCGCAACCAGCGGCTGGAGGCGCTTGCCGCCCCAGCCATGGACAAAGTCCGGACCTACTACGAGGCTCATGGCCATAAGCTCGCCAGCACCTTCCGCTTCCGCTACAAAGCCCGAAGCTGGCATAAGCCACGCTGGGTGGTTGCGCGCCTGGAATATGGCCCTCAAGGCCCGAACCCCCGGTTCGTTATCAGCTCCCGCTACGATGACGGATTCAAGCTCTACTACGAACAGTATTGCGCACGGGGTGATATGGAGAACCGGATCAAGGATCAACAACTGGATCTGTTTGCCGGTCGCACCTCCAGCACACACTGGTGGACCAACCAGTGGCGGCTGATCTTATCCGGCTTCGCCTACACCCTGTTCGAGCGTTTGCGGGTGCATCTGAAAAACACGCCCTTCGAACGTATGAGTGCCGGCACCTTGCGCTTGAAGCTGATCAAGGTTGGCGCAGTCATCATCCGCAACACCCGCCGAATACGGGTGTTGATGAGTGATAGCTATCCACACAAGAACGATCTCTCAGCACTGGTTCAGCGCTTGGTGCCCCAGTAGATAATCGGGCTCCCCCGGCCCGATACCAATGGGGGAAAGGGGGAGTTGTGCCTGAATGCCGGAAACTGGCTAAATAATCGCCAACTTCGACCATGACCACTCGGATCTGGCACTACCAGGCTTGGTCTGCGAAGGTTGTTGGAGCACTATGAGAAATCCGGGTTAGGTGCATCAATCCCATATTTACCGACCAAATGGGTCAGTGCCTCTGGGCTTGGTACGCCTATCTCTTGGGCTTTCAACGAGCTTTTATGGTTATCCTCTGGCGTTTCCCCTAAGCAGGGCACAAATTCCATGTGCGAACCGGGGATCAGCATCAGTGGGCCGTTAAACTCGTGGTTATCGGTCAAGATCAGCGATGCACTCACCGCATGCATATTGGGCATGCCATCTTCCGCGTGCCAGGTTTCAAAATCCGAGTGCCAGTTAAACCCTTTACCCGCAAACCCCGGCTTGTAGTTAATACGCGACTGGTGCACGTAAGGGTCATCGCCAATAATTTGCCGTGCCGCACCGGCTAAGCGCTCATCGGTGGCAAGCGCGCCCAACCGTTCGGAGAGCTTATGAACCGCAAACAGCGAACGAATCTCATGGCTTTGCGGCTCTGTAACGCTGAAGTCCTGGTCACGGTAGGCATCATTGCTCATCAGCTCGTTCATCTCCTGGCATAGCGATTCCAACTCTTCACCACTAATCAGGTTGGGGATAAACAGATACCCATTGCGCTCAAACTCGTCCAACTGCGCCTGGGTAAGCGGCCCCGGCAGTTGACGCCCTTTCACTACCCCATCACGGCGGGGCTGAGTCAGGGATTTGGGCGCTTGGGCAAGACGCGTTGGGTAACCATCCGCTACCTTTGCGTTCCCCGTCGAGGGCATATCGGCCATCTCGCTATACTGCTTATGAGCCGTTACGTTATTAAGAGGTGTATTGCTGACTGTCATCTAATCCACTCCTTGTATGATTAAACTTCAGTTAAAACGTGTCTCATTTAGAAACACAGCGCAGTAGGTAGGGTAGCTAATACCCTTGCGCTTGCAACCTAACCTGGATTTCTCACAGGGTATAAAAGAAAGCGGCTGAAAGTGCTATGATTTCAAGAACCTAACCAATCCATCAAGCACCAACAGCCGCTTCCAAAATAGTACCTGAAAAGCTGACCTTCTCGCCACTCTCACGCCGCCAAATTGAAGCCGACTTCTCCGGGGGCCACATCACGTCGGACGCCGGATTACTCCTGCTTCGTGAAGTCGATAAACACCATCGCCTGACACGCCGCTTGGCCACCGTGCTTCATGATCCCCGCGCACCGGAACAGGTTCGTCATAAGCTCGACACTCTGGTTCGTCAGCGGGTGTTCGGTGTCGCCGCTGGCTACGAAGATTTCAACGACCATGAGGCCCTGCGCTATGATCAGGCCCTCCAGACAGCGCTCGGTGAAGAGGATACGCTGGCAGGCAAGTCAACGCTGTGCCGGGTGGAGCAGAACGCCGATCGGCAAGCAATAGTGAAGGCCCATGAGTTGCTGTGGCATCACTTCATTGAACAGCATGACGAACCACCAAAGGAGATCGTGCTGGACTTTGATGGCACCGACATCCCCGTG
>NZ_JBSXNN010000024.1:0-64386 GCF_056857635.1 Vreelandella sp. L-15
GCATGCAGGTAGCAGTGGTGCTGGAAGAAATTGAGGTGCCGCCAGGTCTTGTCCGGGAAGTCGTGAGCCGGGCAGGCCTTGGCGCACTCAGCACAAGGGTAGAGGCTGGCTCGCTCGGCCTCGACGTAGAGGTCCAGGCGATCGGGCAACACGGAGGTATCCAGGTGCTGGTCCTTGACGATCCAGGGCGCTTCCAGGCCCACGCCGAGGGTCAGAATCTGGGTGCCGTCGATGCCATGCCTCCTGTCGTCGTGGAGGTCATATCCTGGCCCAGCTCAGGGGGCGAATTCCACACCCAACGACGAAGAGCCCCTTTTCTCCGCTCCCATAGACAGGCACGAGCACATCAAAAAACTCAACTAGCGCGCGCCCAAGTGGTGTGTTGGGCTCGATGATTGGGTAATTACCTGGCGCAATCGGCATAATCTCTCCTAAACATACAAGAAAACGTGCCGCCGTCGCCCAATAAATTGGCCTCCCACAATCGTGTCTTCATCGCCTAATCAGGTGCCCTCCTACACCTGCCTTCGGCAATGCCCCGATAAACTGCTGTAGGAGGGAGTTTTTATCAATCAGCGCGAAAAACCGCTTACTTTTAGTGAGCGGATGGATAGCGCGGCATCCGCAGGATGCCCTTGCTGATGATTTGCACAGTGCTATACTGCTCACGTCGACACGACCTACCGAGGGGCACTCGGAAAGTGACGTCTGTGGAGACGATGTGAGACCTGGGGGATATGAGTTGGTTCGCCACCGTAAAAATCCCCACTGTGGGACTTTTACGGCGATAACCAAGCCATTCCCTCGGGCAATCGTCTTGGAAGCAGAAACCAGGAAGGTAACAACCTGGGAACCCCCTTCCTTTCCGTCGCTAGACGGCAGCGCAAGCTGAGGGTGGGGAGGATGTCAATAATACCTAATAGCATGGCGTTATTACACAAAGAGGTCGTAGGTTGACGATTTAACCCATCTTTAGGCTGCGCGCTTTTCTCGTTTACCTGGCAGTTGCTGTATTCCAAGCCCGCATAAAATAAGCACTAGCCCCACCAGCGTGGAAGGCAGCATTGGCTCTCCAACTACAAGATAAAGCAGCAGCAGCGATACCGGCGGAGATAGGAAGATCAGGTTAGAGACTTTAGCCGTGCGGGACACTTTTTGTACGGCCAGTTGCCAAAGTACAAAGGCTACGCCCATTTCAAACAGGCCGACGTAAACGCCTGCGCCTATCGCGGGCCAGCCATGCCACTGCACGCCGGGGCCAAGCAGTAACAACATGGTTAGCACCGGTAACCCAACGCTAAAATTTTGCCACTGGCCTACCAGGGGTTGTCGTTGATCCCGCGCGTTGAGCAGCCAGTAGAGTGCCCACAATAGGGTTGATGAGAGCGCCAGCAGCACGCCCAAAGGGTCTTCAAACGCCACATTGAAGACATTGCCCCGCGTAGCAATTACCCAAACGCCGCTATAGGCCACCAGCCCCGCCGCCACATCCAGTCGAGTTAAGCGGTGCCCCAGCAGCGGCACTGCCAGAAACGCCATAGCAAGCGCCCAGGTGTAGTTCAGCGCCATGGCCTCTTGACCCGGCAGCCGGTCATAGGCGGCAAATAGCACTAAGTAATAAGCCACGGGGTTCATTAGCCCGGCCCAGAGCGCTGTTCGCCAGCCTTGGCGCAGCGCTAGCGCCATATCGCCCTGTTTGATGACCAGTGCGCCCATCAACAGCCAGGAAACCAGCGCCGCTATCCACATCAGCTCCAGGGGGCTCATCCATGCAAGGGCTACCTTGAAGGCGGTGGCAACGGTCGACCACAGCGCTACAGCGCCCAATCCATACAGCATCGCCTGTTGGTCTTGGGTCATCGGTCGATATGCCCCAGGTCGCGCGCAGGGTCGATCTGGTCACGCACTTGCTGCTTGAGTGTTTTGATGTCGGGAAAGCCACCATCGCGCTTGCGCTCCCATAGCAGCGTGTCGCCACACCAGATCTCAAACGTACCGCCGCGGGAGGGGGAGAGCGCGACCTCTGTTAGCTGCTCGCCAAACGTGGAGAGAAGTTCTTGGGCATACCAGGCGCTACGCAACAGCCACTGGCATTGGGTACAGTAGCGAATGTGAATGCGGGTCATCTTTTTGCGTCCTTATCTATCCGTTCCTTTGAAACACAGGTTTTTAAAGCACAGGCTTTTGGAACACAGGGCTTTTTAAATACAGGTTTTAAAATACAGTGTGGCATCCTAAGTAGGCATTCTGTCATCTTAAATTAGCAATCGCCAAGGAACCGACATGGCTCAACCGGAAGTTTCACAGACGCAGTTATACGAGTGGCTGACAGGCGATGACGATAGCCGTATGTGCGACGATATACCTGACGATGCCTGCCAAGAGCAGCCGCACAACTTTTTCCTGCACCTTTTCGCTTCGTTAGGTAATAAGTTAGCGGATGAGCTGTCGAGCGCCCGCTTAGTGCTGCCCTGGCTGCTGGGTATTATCGGCGCTCCGGTATGGATGGTGGGGTTATTAGTACCGATTCGTGAAGCAGGCGCCCTCCTCCCCCAGCTGTTTGTGGCTGGCTTTATTCGCCTAAAGCCCCAGCGCAAGTGGGTGTGGGTGGTGGGGGCCGTGCTGCAGGCGGTGGCGGCTATTGCTTTGGCGTTACTGGCCCTGATAGGCAGCGGGGCTATCGGCGGCTTGTTGGTGTTGGCCGCGTTGGTCATGCTCTCCTTGGCACGGGGGCTCTCCTCCATTGCCACCAAGGACGTGCTCGGCAAAACCATCGCCAAGCGCCGCCGAGGCACTTTGATGGGCTGGAGCGGCAGCGTCGCGGGTGGTGCAACGCTGGTTGCCGGCGGTGTATTGATGTGGTTCGGTGACCGACCCGGCAATTTGGCATTGGCCATACTGCTTGGCGTAGCGGCCGCTGGCTGGTTACTCAATGCGCTGTGCGCAGCCCGCATTAAAGAGGTGCCAGGTTCCATCGAGGGCGGCGAAAACGCCTGGGATAGCATTAAGTTGGGGCTATCGCTACTGCGTGAAGACCGCACGTTTTTACACTTCAATGTCGCTAGGGCCCTGCTACTTTCAAGCGCGCTGGCGCTGCCTTACCTGGCGCTACTCGGCCAGCAGCAGAGCGGAACCGAGCTGGGCGGCCTAGGCATTTTAGTGGTGGTATCCGGCCTAGCCGCTATGGTGGCAAGCCCGATATGGGGAAAACGCGCGGATCAGTCCAGCCGCCGGGTCATGCGCGACGCTGCCGTGGGTACGGTGTTGTGCTGCCTATTAGGCGCGGCCTTAGCTTGGTTGCCGGGTGACTGGACGCAGAGCGTTTTACCCTATGCCGCGATTTATGCGCTATTGGTGATTGTGCATCACGGTGTTCGCCTGGGTCGCAAAACCTATTTGGTGGATATTGCCAGCCAAGACAATCGCGCCCTTTACGTAGCGCTTTCCAATACGCTTACGGGCGTACTGATGCTGGTTGTCGGGGGTATTATCGGCGCGTTGGCGCAATGGCTAGGAAGCGCCATGTTGCTGGTGGTCTTGGCGCTCACGGCAGTGGGGGCGATGTTCAGCGCACAGCGGTTACCGGAAGCCGAATAGCGTTGTTGATTGCAAAGCACCTCAACGCTCGCCATGATGGGCAGCAGTTGGCGGTAGAGAGCTGTTTTTTTGCTATTCTACCTCTATTCGGTAGTGTGAAATTCCGCATCGTCCTGCAGTAAGAGAGCCCCGCGCTGATCAACAGCGCCATGGCTACGAAAGAACGAAAGCAACAGGAATCCATTGATGAAACGATCTCCCTTGATCAACCCGGAGTTACTTGAGCGCATTATTGACGCTTCTGAAGATGGCATCGTCGTTGCGGAGCAGGAAGGTGACGAAAACATCCTGATTTACGTGAACAAGGGCTTTGAGCGCTTAACGGGCTACAGTGCGGATGAAATTCTGTATCGCGACTGCCGTTTTCTGCAAAACGAAGACCGCGACCAGGATGCGCTATCGTCGATCCGCGAAGCGTTACAGGATGGCCGCCCCTCGCGGGAAGTGCTGCGTAACTACCGTAAAGACGGCACTATGTTCTGGAATGAGCTGTCAATTACGCCAGTTTATGACGAAGCCGACAAATTGATGTACTACATCGGCGTTCAGAAAGATGTGACCGAACGAGTTGAGGCCCAATTGGCACTGGCAGCGCTAAAAAATCAGCAAGAAAACGCCAAATAAACATTTGCCATCATAAAAACAAAGATAGGGCTTGAACTTCAATCCAAGTGGCGTTATATAGCGGCAAGGCGCTTGTTTAGCGTTAGGCGCTTCTTACTTTGCTTCTGTTGGGTAAGGAGCCGTTGTGATGCCGGTGCGCCGGCTTGGGTTGGAGGGCATACCATGAGCCGTGACCCCTTAAATCGTGAAACCTACACCAACGATGGGCTTGATGCTGACGAGTTTGATAACTTGGATGCAGTCAACGACGATCACTACGGTAAAAGCAAACCCAGTAAAGCGGATACTCTGCGCGCTCGCCGTCAGGTAGAAGCGTGGCTTGAAGAGCGTCGCTTACAGCGCGCGATTGAAGATGACTGGGACGAAGAAGAGTAGCGCCTTGCCAATCTGTTAAGCGTTTTTAAGGTGGACATACCCGAGGGGCACCCAAATGAGTGCCCCTTATCTTTGCGGCTTGACCACTCTACGTTTGCCCCACTGCTTTGCTGGCCTTTAGCCGCGCTGGGCACTATCATCTGTGCACCAAGCCAGCATATTTGCTGGTCTCGCTTTTACCACAACCTAACGGATTTCCATGGCGCAATACGTATTCACCATGAATCGGGTTGGCAAAGTAGTGCCGCCCAAAAAGCAAATTCTCAAGGATATTTCGCTCTCGTTCTTCCCTGGCGCCAAGATCGGTGTACTGGGCTTAAACGGTGCCGGTAAATCCACGCTACTGCGCATTATGGCCGGTGTCGATAAAGAGTTTGAAGGTGAAGCTCGTCCGATGCCCGGCATCAACGTGGGCTACCTGCCCCAGGAGCCGCAGCTGGACGACGAGAAAAACGTTCGGGATACCGTCGAAGAGGCCTTAGGCGCCATCAAAGAGGCGCAGGAAAAACTAGACGCGGTATACGCTGCCTACGCCGAACCCGATGCCGACTTTGACGCCCTGGCCAGCGAGCAGGCACGGCTTGAGAATATTATCGAAGCTGCCGATGCCCACAACCTTGAGCGTAAGCTGGAGGTAGCCGCAGAAGCGCTGCGCCTTCCGCCGTGGGATGCCAAAGTAGGCAACCTTTCTGGTGGTGAGCGTCGTCGTGTGGCGCTTTGCCGCCTGCTGCTCTCAAGCCCGGACATGCTACTGCTGGACGAGCCCACCAACCACCTGGATGCTGAATCCGTGGCGTGGCTGGAGCGCTTCCTGCATGACTACAACGGCACTGTCGTTGCGATTACCCACGACCGTTACTTCTTGGATAACGTCGCGGGCTGGATTCTTGAGCTGGACCGCGGCCAAGGTATTCCGTTTGAAGGCAACTACTCCCAGTGGCTTGAGCAGAAAGAGCAGCGCCTGACCCAAGAAGCCAAACAGGAAGCGTCTCGTCAGAAAGCCATCAAGCAAGAGCTTGAGTGGGTGCGCAGCAACGCCAAAGGCCGCCAAGCGAAGAGCAAAGCGCGCCTTAACCGCTTTGAAGAGATGCAGTCTGGCGATTTCCAGAAGCGTAATGAGACCAACGAGATCTACATTCCGCCAGGCCCGCGCCTGGGTGACAAAGTGATCGAGTTCCACAACGTTACCAAGCGCTTTGACGAAAAACTGCTCTACCAGGATCTCTCCTTTACTATTCCCCCAGGGGCGATTGTGGGTATTGTGGGCGGTAACGGTGCCGGTAAATCGACGCTGTTTAAGCTGGTAACCGGCAAAGAGCAGCCGGATGCTGGCGAAGTGGTAATCGGCGAAACCGTCGACATTGCCTACGTTGAACAGCTGCGCGACGCCCTAGACGACAAGCAAACTGTCTGGGAAGCAGTGTCCGATGGCCAGGATATTCTCAACATCAATGGCTATGAAGTTTCTTCGCGAGCCTACGTTGGTCGCTTTAACTTCAAAGGCAACGACCAGCAGAAGCGTCTGGATGAGCTTTCCGGTGGTGAGCGTGGCCGCCTGCAGCTTGCGCAAACCCTAAAACAGGGTGCTAACGTGCTGCTGCTGGATGAGCCCTCTAACGACCTGGATATCGAAACCCTGCGCGCCCTGGAAGAAGCCTTGCTCGCCTTCCCTGGCTGTGCCATGGTGATTTCTCACGACCGTTGGTTCCTGGATCGTATCGCCACGCATATTCTGGCGTTTGAAGGCGATTCAGAAGTGGTGTTCTTCGACGGTAACTACACCGAATACGAAGAAGATCACAAGAAACGCGTCGGTAATGACACGCCCAAGCGCATGAAGTACAAGCGCATCGACGCCTAATGTTTTAGGCGTTATGCAATGCAAAAGCCCTGCTGGCGTTTCCCGCCGCAGGGCTTTTTTATGGAGTGCTGTGTATCGTTAGCTTTTGAGACAGTTTAACCAGCTGGCCAAGTAAACTCACGCCCGCCCATGAGGTGCATATGGATATGGTAGACGGTCTGCCCGCCCATTTCGTTGCAGTTCATCACCACGCGGTAGCCATCCTCGGCAAACCCTTGCTGCTTGGCGAGCTGCGCGGCGGTGTGCTGCAAGCGGCCCACAAGGGCTAAGTCGTCAGAGGCAATATCGTTAAGCGTCGAGATATGCTTTTTAGGGATAATAAGCTGATGGGTCGGCGCTTGGGGATTAATATCATTAAACGCCAGCACGTGCTCATCTTCAAACACGATATCAGCGGGAATGTCGCGGTTAATAATTTTGCAGAACAGGCACTCCATCGCGGCCTCCTTAGGTTTGGCGCGTTTATTATCGATAAAAGGCAGCCCCGCTTACCCCGTTAGCGAAAACGGCGCTGCGACAGTAAGTGGCGAACCAGCGGTGCCAGAATCAGTTCCATCGCCAATGACATACGAGCGCCGGGCACCACCAGGGTATGCGGGCGGGTCATAAAGGAGTCTTTAATCATCGCCAGTAACCAAGGGAAATCCACCGTTGAAGGGTCGCGGAAACGGATGACCACAAACGACTCCGAATCGGTCGGAATATCCTGCACTTCAAAGGGGTTGGACGTATCGACCGTGGGCACCCGTTGGAAGTTGATATGGGTACGGGAAAACTGTGGCTGGATATAGCGCACATAGTCATCCATACGGCCCAAGATAGTGTCAATCACCGCTTCCTGAGAGTAGCCGCGCAGCTTTGTGTCCCGGTCGATCTTTTGAATCCACTCCAGATTCATGGTCGGCGCAACACCCACCAATAGATCCACATGGCGGGCAATATCGTACTCTTGGGTCACTAACCCACCGTGCAGCCCTTCGTAAAACAACAAGTCAGTGCCGCAAGGCAGCGACTGCCACTCGGTGAAGGTGCCCACCCGATACCCGGCTTCAATTTTCTGCTTATCTTCCGCATGGATATAGTGCCTGAAGATGCCAGCACCGTGCTCTCCGTACTCGATAAACAGACCTTCCAGGCGATCAAGCAAGTTGGCTTCTACGGCAAAGTGGGATAGCTCATCTTTACGTTCTGGCTCTTCACGGAAAATGCGCTTTAGGTCATCGCGGGTATAGCGGTGAAACGCATCCCCATCCACCATGGCAGCATGCACATCTTCACGTAGGAACATGCGCTCGAAGCTGCGGCGCACGGTAGTAGTACCCGCCCCTGACGAACCCGTTACCGCGATGATGGGATATTCTCGGGACATTATCCCCCCCTTGCATCAGCAAGCGTTTGCTTCACCGTATCGGGAATCGCTACCGGGCGGCCAGCAGCCAAGTCAATCAGTAGTTTATTTACCCGAGCGGTAGCCACCACATCGCCCGTTTCCGCCTTAGTCACCCTATGGAACACCGTTAAGGCTTTGCCTTCTGGGTCGGGCACTGCCGTTTCTATCACCAGCGCATCGGGAAAGCGGGCCTCCTGTTGATACTGCACGGCGAGGTCAACCACAACGCTTGGGTAGCCGTGTATATCCCACTCGGGCAGATCGAGGGCGGCGAAGGCCTGCATACGAGCCTCATGAAGCAGCGATACCAGCGCATCATGCCCCAGATGGCGGCCGTAGTTCATATCCGTCACCCGCACAGTCAGCGGATGACGATGGATAACCGCTGCGTTAGGGAACTCCTGCGAAACACGCTCCATAGTTCAACTCCTTGCTGGGTGACGGTTTGACCTTAAAAGGCCGGTAATTACTGCTCGCGCGCGATGGCACGGAAAGCGATATCACGACGGAACTCAACGCCATCCCAGTGAATCGCTTTAACCCCTTGGTACGCCTGCTGCTGGGCAGCTGAGACGCTATCGCCCAGGGCGGTCACACACAGCACGCGACCGCCAGCAGTGGTGATATCACCCTCTGCGTTTTGCGCCGTCCCTGCATGGAAGACTTTGCACTGCGCCTGCTCGGCATCGGCTAGACCGTGAATCACGTCACCTTTGCGGTAGCTGCCGGGGTAGCCACCTGCCGCCAACACCACGCCCACCGCTGCGCGGCTATCCCACTCGCACTGCTTGTCTGCCAGTTCGCCCTTGGCACCTGCTAAACAGAGCGCCGCTAAATCGGAGGTAAGGCGCATCATAATCGGCTGGGTTTCCGGGTCACCAAAACGGCAGTTGTACTCGATTACTTTGGGGTTGCCTTGCGGGTCAATCATTAGCCCCGCATACAAGAAGCCGGTGTAAGCGTTGCCCTCTTCCGCCATGCCACGCACGGTGGGCAAAATCACTTGCTCCATAATCCGCGCACCTACTTCCGGTGTCACTACCGGTGCCGGGGAGTAGGCTCCCATACCGCCGGTATTGGGGCCGGTGTCGCCATCGTAGGCACGCTTATGGTCTTGGCTGGTGGCCATGGGCACGACGTTTTCGCCATCCACCATCACGATAAAGCTGGCTTCTTCACCTTCCAAAAACTCTTCGATGACGACTCGCGCGCCAGCGTCACCAAAGGCGTTGGCTTCAAGCATATCGCGGATCGCCGCTTCGGCTTCCGCTTCACTCATGGCGACAATCACGCCTTTACCTGCCGCCAAACCGTCCGCTTTGATGACGATGGGCGCGCCCATATCAGCTAAATACGCCAATGCTGGCTCGACAGCGGTAAAGGTTTGGTAATCGGCGGTGGGAATGTGATGGCGGGCCAGAAAGTCTTTGGTGAACGATTTGGAGCCTTCCAACTGTGCCGCGCGCTGGCTGGGGCCAAAGATAGTCAAACCAGCGGCTTGGAACCGATCCGCTACGCCTTCCACCAGCGGAGCTTCTGGGCCCACCACGGTTAGCGCAATCTGCTCTTGCTGGGCAAACGCCACCAAGGCATCCAGGTCGGTTGCGCCGATAGCGATATTGGTCAGCTTAGGTTCTGTGGCGGTCCCTGCGTTGCCAGGTGCCACAAACACTTGCTCGACATCATTGGATTGGGCAAGTTTCCAAGCAAGGGCATGTTCGCGGCCACCGCCACCGATCATCAAAACTTTCATGGGTATCCTTCTCAAACGGGAGAGCGTCGTTGGGGCGCATTATGCCACAACGCGTCCCTAACGTGGCCTAAAGGGGGATTAGGAGTTTTTGTCCGTTTTATCGTCGTCATCCGTCTGGGTAGGCTGGTTCAGCGCATTTTGCCAGAAACGCATATTCTCTTCGGCCAGTTCACGCATAAACTCAATGGGTGAGTGGCGCATCGCCTGCTGCCACTGGGTCTGCATGCGCTTTTGCTGCTCCAGCATCAGTTGGGTGCCCTGCTCCAAATAACGCGCCAGCGGCAGCGGTGAGGACATATCGTACACACGGATCAACTGGGCCAGCAGGTCGTTCGAGAACACTTCGGCTTCACTATCCGCCTGCTCCTGTTCGATAATGATCGATAGCAAAATGGTGCGCGTCAGATCTTCGCCGCTCTTGGCGTCTTCAACGCGAAACGGCTCTTCTTCAATGATTAAACGCCGCAAGTCTTCAAGAGTGACATAACGACTCTGCTGAGTATCGTACAACCTGCGGTTGGCATATTTGCGAATTACGCGCACAGCGCATCTCCTTAAACACGATAGAGGCTTTTGTCGCCGTTGCTGCTATTGTGCCTGCAACACGCGCCCATGCAAGCCAGCTTAGCGGATTAGTGCTGTTAAGTACGCCTTTCCTATGACCAATAGACGACGACTATGAATTTGATACTGCTAGACCCGAGCGAGGTCGATGGTCACCACGCTCGTATTACCGATGCGCGCCGCCTGACCCATCTGCATGAAGTACACCGCGCTAACGAAGGCGATCGCTTAACCGTGGGTATTCAAGGCGGCGCTATGGGTAAGGCCACGCTAACGGAGCTCAACAAAACGCAGGCTCTGTTTGCGCTGGAAGATATCAACGAACCGCCGCCGCCTGCCCTGCCCGTTCATCTTGTCCTGGCGCTGCCGCGCCCGCGTATGCTGGCACGCACGCTTGAGCACGTCACGGCGTTAGGAGTCAAAGAGATTACCCTGCTGCACACCAAGCGGGTTGAAAAGAGTTACTGGCAGTCGCCAGAACTGCGGCCAGAAAAAATTCATCAGCATTTGATACTTGGGCTAGAACAAGCGCGGGATACTCAACTGCCTAACGTGACGCTCTGCAAAGGGTTTCGTCCTTTTATGGAAGAGCAGCTACCGGCACTTCTAACAGAACGAAGAGGATTAGTTGCCCACCCAGGCATGGAGAATGCCTGCCCGCGCGGTATTGATGAGCCAACGCTATTACTGGTGGGGCCCGAAGGCGGTTTTATCCCGTGGGAAGTGGAGCAGCTACTGGCGGCAGGCTGCGAGGGAATGCACTTAGGCCCTCGCATCCTACGGGTCGAAACCGCCGTCACAGCGCTGCTGTCACGGCTGTTTTGAGTGCTACCTGACTAATAAAGGATCAAGACTGGTCGTCTTCGGGGTCGTGGGGAACGTACACAGCGTTTTCTCCACACTCGGGTTCCTGTAGAAACGTATTGCGTACGTCTAACAAGCCCAGGTGGCTGATGGTACGACGCCCCAATAGTAGCGGATAGATCATCTCTTCTCGGTCACGCAGGCTAAACTGCTCCTCGTAGATGGTATCCCCCATGCACACGTCCATCAGCACCACCGGGCGCTCGTCACGACCCCCAGCGCCGCGCACGGTTTGCTCGCGATAGAGAGGACGCTCGATTTGGTCGCTAAAGGTGTCACCGCTCTCTTGATCTTCCAGCTTCAAACGAAAGCGCACCCACTCCTCACCCTCTTTCTCAAACATTTCAATGTCTCGGGCATCCAGAGAAGAGGTCAACGCCCCGCTGTCCAGCTTGGCTTTGACGGCAATCCCCCATGGCTCGATGTAAGCATTTTCCACCCAGCCGAAGACCTTATCCTCAGCCTGTGCGGTAGCACTGACCAACAGGGAACCAGCCAATACGCTCGCCCCCAACACCCCTAGAAATGTTTTTCCCATTGCGACTCATCCTTGGTGAGAAGTTTGCCTAGCTATCAAAGAGATTCAAACAGCGATGAAAGCGCCCTGAGCTAGCGCAACCGCTCTAACAGCGACTGAGTAGCAAAGCCATCCGGCACTAGGCCTTGGTCGCGCTGGAAGGCACGCAGCCCCGCCTGAGTATTCGGCCCCATAATGCCGTCGGCAGTGCCTACCGCGTAACCGGCGTTGTTCAAACGCTGCTGGAGCGTTCTGACATCATCACGGGTTAAAGGTGCCTCATCGCGTGGCCATGCTTGCGAAATGCCCTCTCGCCCAGCAATGGCGTCGGCTAGCGTGGCAACCGCCAGCGCATAGCTAGTGGCATTGTTGTAACGCAAGATAGCGCGGAAATTGGGACCTACGATAAACGCGGGGCCATTCGCCCCGGCCGGTACAATCACCGCTGCACTATCGAAGGAAGGCAGGTCACCGTTCACCGCACGCACGCCTTGCGCGGCCCACTCAGCGCTGCTCTTGCGGCCGGTTTGGGCGTAATCAAAGGAGGTAGGCAGCACAACTTCGGTACCCCACGGCTGCCCGGCCTGCCAGCCCGCCCGCGCCAGATAGTTCGCGGTAGAGGCCATCACATCGGGTATGCTACCCCAAATATCGCGGCGACCATCGCCATCGCCATCCACCGCGTAGGCCTCAAAGCTGCTGGGAATAAACTGGGTATGCCCCATCGCTCCCGCCCAAGAGCCTTTCATCTGCTCTGCGGCAATGTCGCCCTGGTCAATAATACGTAGTGCTGCTAGCAGCTCCCCACGAGCAAAGTCTCGCCGACGGCCATCATAGGCCAGCGTGGCGAGGGACTCTAGCGTCGAGAAATCACCAAAGTTGCTGCCGTAATTACTCTCAACGCCCCAGATGGCCACGATGATTTCTGCTGGTACGCCATAGCGCTGCTGCATCTGCTGGGCTGTTTCACGGTGTTGCGCGTACTTCTCCTGACCATTGGTAATACGCGCGGTAGACACGGCACTATCCAAATACTGCCAAATGGCACGCACGAACTCAGGCTGGTAGCGGTCTAATTCAATCACCCGCTCGCGGTAGCGCAGGCCATCAAAGGCGGAGGCTAGCGTCGCTTCGCTAATCCCTTGGTTGGCGGCATAGCGACGAAACTCGCTTAACCACTGATTGAAGTTGGCATAGCGCACCTCTTCAGCGGCTCCTGCATCTACCTCGGTCATTAGTTGCGGGCTGGCGTGTGTGGCAGGGCTGTGGAGAGCAAGCGTCGTAGCGGCAACGAATAACAACGGGAATACAGCGGCTCGGCGAGTATTCAACGAATTGTTATGTTTCAGCGACACGGCGGGTAATGACACGGGTATTAACGGCATAGCATTCTTCTCTCAGCAATCCTTGGCGTGAGCTGGATGATGGCTCAGAAATGAGGGAGATACCACCCCTAGGCCGCTAAACCGAAGGGCAGAGAACAGGGGCTGGCAGCCAGTATGCCACGTAAAGCCCTTTGGGGTCGTAATGGCCCGCTTGCTTTAATACGTTGAAATATCTAGCTTGGCGTGGGTCGCGGAGTCGCTGCCACGCCACGCCGCAATACATGGACAAAACATCTTATACAGTACAATTATTGTACATAAATTGACATAACAGTTTTTCAGAATAGCGTCTCTATTTCGGGTTTTTTAGGCATAAAAAAAGCCACAACGAGGTGGCTTAAAGAAGTCGTTGGTAGTGCTCATCGCGCTAATCTGGGTCGGTGTTACGCGGGTGTCGCTTGGCGTTTTCCTGGGTTTCCATGCCGCTTTTAAGCTCATGGGTAAGCGGGTCGTAGTTAGGACGCAATTCATCTTTCACCGTGCCGCTCCACAGCCTTGAGCCCACGAAGTATCCGGCCCTCCCAATCACGTGGGCGGCAATCGGCGCAGTGATTAAGATAAACACAATAATGGCAAACGAGCGTGCCACTACGCCCACTTCAGCAAAATGCATGGCCGATGCCAGCATGATTAAAATCACCCCGAGCGCCGCCGCCTTGGTGGTGGCGTGCATACGCGTCAGCAAGTCAGGCAAGCGAAGTAAACCAACGGCGGCTAACAGCATAAAACTAGACCCTGTTAGCAGCATGGCCCCTTTAATTACATCAATCATCCCGCGGCCCTCCACGTTCTAAAAAGCGCGCAAAGCCAATGGCGGCTAAAAAGCCCATCAGCGCAATCACGATCGCGGCGTCCAAGAAGCTCGAGACGCCCGATTGAATCGCATACACACCGACCAACCCCACGACTGTTGTCGAGAACAGTTCTAGGGCCACTACGCGATCTGGCAGACTAGGTCCGCGCACCACGCGAACGAAGGTCAGCACGAGCGCCAAGCCCATGATCACCTGACTAATTAAAATCACGGTTTCCATTAACGAAATAACTCCAGTGCCCTGTGTTCCATCTCTTTCAAATTGCGTCGAAGCTCCTCTTCGTCGTCCAGGAACATCGCATGGATATACAACACTTTACGGTCATCGGACACGTCTAGGCTCAGGGTACCCGGTGTGAGCGAAATCAGATTCGCCACCAGGGTGATCTCCATTTCGGTGCGTGCCGACAGCGGTAAGGCAATGACCCCCGGCTGCATGTGCCAAGGCGGCGTCAGGATATCGAATGCCACGCGTAAGTTGGCCTGAACCAACTCTTTGATGAAAAAACCGAGAAAGCCGATGAAGCGCGGCACACGAGCAGGATAGCCTTTCAACCCATCGACTTGAGGCTCAATCAGCAGCAACGCGATATAGCCAAAAATCATCCCCACCAACAAATTCAACCCGGAGAAGTCGCCGCTCAGCAGCACCCAGGCCAAACCAAGCAAGAGGTTCCAAATGGCGCCGGTCATGGTGTTTCCTCCAAGCGGTCATCGACACGTTCGGCCTGTATCTCAATGGGATCCAGTAGCGCTGCTTCCGCACTTGCGGAGGCACCGAGTACCGCTTCGATATAGCCTGAGGGCGCCATCAATTGATCGCCTATTTGGTTCATCACCAGCATGATGGGTTCGGCAAACACGCCGATGAGCAGGGACATCATGGCCAGCACCACGACAGGCAGATACATCATCCACAGGCTGGGCTTCAGCAACCGGCCATCATCGCCTGTCGGTGTCGGTGTTTCGGGCACCTGGTTTTCTTCAGGTAGCGCCTTCCAGAACACTTCGTTCCAGATCTTCACCATGGAGTAGAGCGTCATCAAACCCACTGCCAGGGCGATGCCGGTCGCCACGTAAGCCTTTGCCTCAAAGCCTGCGCGCACCAGCACGAATTTGGCAAAGAAACCCGACAGCGGCGGAATGCCCGCCAGAGAGAAGGCGCTAATAAAGAACGCCACGGCCAGCCAAGGGCGTTCACGATATAGCCCGCCCATCTTTTTAAGCTGGTAAGTGCCCTGTAGGCGGTGGGTAATCCCGCTAATTAAGAACAGGTTCGTCTTCACAATGATGTTGTGCATGATGGCAAACACACCGCCTGCAATCGCCAGTGGTGTATAGAGCGCCAGCCCCAGGATCATATAGCCAATCTGGCTGACGATATGAAACGAGAGGATACGCCGGAATTCATACTGGGCGGCCGCCCCCAGCACGCCGGTCACCATAGTGAGAACGGCCCCCCACAGCATGATGTCCTGTAGGTAGCCCATGGTCTGATCGAAGATTAGCGTAAATACCCGGAACAGTGAGTAAACGCCCACTTTGGTTAACAGGCCTGCAAACAGTGCGGATACCGCCACCGGAGGCGTGTGATAAGAAGCAGGTAGCCAGAAAAACAGCGGAAACGCAGCGGCTTTGATACCAAAGGCCACCATAAACATCACCGCCAGCACTTCGACCATGCCGCTGTGCTCGGCTTCATCCATGCGCAGCGCGATATCGGCCATATTGAGTGAGCCCACCGTGCCGTAAAGCAGGCCTACCGCAGTGAGAAAAATGACCGATGCCAGCAGATTGAGCGTCACATACTTGATGGCGCCCTCCATCTGCGCGCGCTCGCCTCCCAGCGTCAGGAGCGCAAACGAAGCCACCAGCATGACTTCAAACCAGACATAGAGGTTGAAGATATCGCCAGTTAAAAAAGCACCCGCCACACCCGCCAACAGCAGATGCATAAGGGGGTAGTAGCCAAATTTTTCGTGGCCGCGGCCAGTCGTCGCCAGGGAGTAAATCCCCATGGCCAAGCCGATGATTCCGGTGAGCAGAATCATCACAGCGCTGAGCATGTCAGCGACGAGCGTTATCCCAAACGGTGCTGGCCAGCTGCCCATTTGAATGGTGATGTAGCCATCTTCTAAGACCGCAACGAACAGCCACAGGCTGACGATAAATAGTACGACGTTGCCAGCCACGGCAATAAAGCGCTGCATGGGCCGCGAGCGCCAAAACATCAGCGAAATGGCCCCGGAAAGCAGCGGCAGCAAAACGGGAAGTGCGACTTCAGGCCTCACGTGTCGGTATCCTTCATCTTGTCTAAATCATCTGCCTTAACGATTTCGTAGGCCCGGCGGATCAATACCACCGCAAACGCCAATACCCCAAAGGCAATCACGATAGCGGTAAGCACCACCGCTTGAGGCAGTGGGTCAGCGACATCGCCCAAAGGCTGCATCATCCCTTCAGGAATCAGCGGCGGTGCGCCACGAGTCATACCGGCGGTAGTAAAAATCAGCAGGTTGGCGGCATTAGAGAGTAGCATCAAGCCAATCACGAGTTTGACGATAGAGCGGCGTAGCATCATAAAAATAGCGGTGGCGTATAACAGGCCAATCGCCAGTGCCATTAACGGTTCCATGGACGGCCTCCTGCAAACAGCGGGTTGGGTAACTTATGGCTCATCCTTATCCACCTCCATTAATGCCATGACCATGCCCATCACCGACCCCAACACCGCCAGATACACTCCGATATCAAAAATCAGCGGCGTAGACGCTTTAAAGTCGATCACCGGAATCGTCCACCACTGAGCAGTCAGAAAAGGCTGCCCCATAAACCAAGCAGGCACTACCGAGATCATCCCAAAAAAGAGTCCTGCGCCGATCAAGTCTCGCGGGTCGACCATGCGCAGCACCTCTTTGGTGGCACTAACCCCGAAGGCAAACAGGTAAAGAGTGAACGCCCCAGCTGCTACCAATCCGGCAATAAAGCCGCCGCCCGGTTCGTCATGGCCACGCAGCAGCAGAAAAACCGAGAACATCAGTTGCAGTGGCATCAGGAACCGCGCTGCCGTATTCAGAATAATCGTGCCTGATTTAACCATCGTAGGGCTCCTTCACGCTGGCTTTGTCGCTATCCGCCGCTTTGCCTTCTGTCTCCCCATGACGCAGCTTTAGCATCGCAATCACACCAATCGCGGCTAACGCTAAAACAAACATCTCGCCGAGCGTATCGAGGGCACGATAATCCACCAAAATGACGTTGACGATATTGCGACCATAGGCAAGCGGCGCGCTGTTTTCCACCATATAGGTAGAGATCGATTCAAACTGGTCGATACTCCAAGCGGTTATGATCAGCAAGAAGATTAACACCCCCATGGTGGCCGCAACGGCCCCATCACGGATGCGCTCAAGATTGGTGGAGAGATTTGAAAAACGCGGCAATCTGAAAAGTACCAATACCAGCAGGATCACCGTCATGGTTTCTACCAGCAGTTGGGTAATCCCCAAATCTGGCGCGCTAAACAGAATAAAGATCAGCGCGATAGAGAAGCCCATAATGCCCACCGATACCACGGCGCCTAAGCGGGAGCGTGAAATTGTGGCAAACAGCGCCCCCATTGCCATGGTGCCCACCACAATGACTTCATGGAAACGCACGTCTAGGGAGAGCGCCAGCTGCGGAGAGTGGCGCAGCAGTATTGAGTTGCCAATCAGCGCGATCAGCACTACAAGCATGACCAGGATGTAATTGCGCATATAGCCGTTTTGCAGCAGGCGTGTCTGCCATTCGGAGAAGCGCACGATGCCATTCATCAAGCCTTCGTACCCCGCCTCGGGGCCATGACGCATCACCGGTGCCAACCTGGCTAACTGGGCGCGTACGCTGTCCCACCGCTTGAACAGCAAAAAGCCGAGGATCAAGCTCACCACCGACATAATCAGCGCCACGTTGACGCCGTACCACAGCGAAAGCGAGACCGGCAGCGTCTCCCCCGCAACCGCCGTTGCTGCCGAGGTCAAGAGCGCATCGGCCCCTAGCACAGCAGGGGCCAAGCCAAGCGCGAGCGACCCGAATGCCAATAGGCTTGGGCCTATCAGCATACTCAACGGCGCCTCATGGGGTATTTGGGGAGTTTCATGGCGTGCGCCGTAGAACGGCCGTAGCGCAACAATCGCCGCCACCGCAATGGTCAAGATGGCTGCCAGGAAGGCAAACAGCACCAGCAACAGTTGAACGCGCTCGGCGCCTAACGCTGCCTCCAACATGAGTTCCTTACCGATAAAGCCAAACAGCGGCGGCACCCCTGCCAAGGAGAGCGCCGCCACAAAAGCGATCACTGCCGTGACAGGCATAACGCTCCGTAATCCGCCCATGGCGGTGACGTCTTTCGTGCCGGTTTCATGGTCAAGGATGCCCGCCACCATAAACAGCGCCCCTTTATACATGGAGTGGGCGAGCAGAAAGGTGACAAAAGCGGTCATGGCGTATTCGGAGCCAATCCCCAGCAGCATGGTGAGCGTTCCCAGCGCCATAATGGTGGAGTAGGCCAGCAGCTTTTTGATATTGGTATGGTGAATGGCTAAGAAGGCACCCGTCAGCATGGTGGTCGCCCCCACCACTGAGAGTATTGTCACCCACATGGCCGTGCCACCCAACTCCGGCTGTAGGCGTGCCAGCAGGTAAATCCCCGCTTTCACCATGGTAGCGGAGTGCAGGTAGGCCGACACAGGGGTCGGCGCCGCCATAGCGTTAGGTAACCAGAAGTGGAATGGGAACTGCGCCGACTTGGTAAAGGCTCCTAGCAATAAGCAGATCAGCATAGGGACATAAAGCGCATGCTGGCGCAGGTCATCGTCTGACTGCAAAATCTCACTCAGAGACCAGCTGCCGCTGGCGATACCCAATAGCACCAAACCTGCCATTAACGCCAAGCCACCAGCAACCGTCACAAAAAGCCCCTGACGAGCGGATTTGCGTGCTTCAATATCGGTATGGTTAAAGCCAATCAGCAGGTACGAGGTGATGCTGGTCAGCTCCCAGAAAATAAACAGCGTCAGCAGGCCGTCCGCTAACACAAGCCCCAGCATAGAGGCCATAAAGGCGACGAGGGCGAGGTGAAAACGGGCAATATCTTGGTGGCCTTTTAAGTAGCCACCCGCATACACCAGGACACAGGTGCCAATCACCGTGATCAGCAAGCCAAACAGCAGAGAAAGGCCATCCAGTAAAAAGCTAAGGCTAATGCCTAGCGAAGGCACCCACGACCACTCAAGTAACTGAGGCCCGTCACTCAACACCAGGGGCGCTTGACTAAAAAGCCAACCAGCCAGCAACGCCGGAAACAGCGCAAGCAGCAGGCTTGTTCGCTCCCCAAACCAACGGTTGAGCAGCGGTGAAGACGCTGCCAACACGAAGCCCATTAACACGGCAAATTGCATCCGGCGCTTTCTCCCTAGTGACGTTCATTCATCCCAATAAGCCGCCTATACAGATGCACAAGCCGCTTAAACGTTGAATAAGTGTGATTTTATATGCACAAACCTTATACTAGCGTTTCTCACATTTCTAGAAAAGACGGCCCCAATAAAAAACCGCCTAACGTAATACGCTAGACGGTTTTTATAGCAAATACGCGACTTTACGGTGTCGACAACCAGCCAGAGAGCTCGTTATTGACCACTGCTAACAGTGCATCTATATGGTCATCGCGGTCATTCAAACAGGGGATATAGCTAAAGGTTTCGCCACCCGCTTCCATAAAGCTGTCATGGATCTCCTCTTTGATCTCCTCAAGGGTTTCCACACAATCAGAAGAGAATGCTGGCGAAAGAATCGCAATATGCTTATGCCCCTGCTTGGCCAGCTCGGCAACGTGCTCCACTGTTTGCGGGCCAACCCACTTCTCGGGGCCAAACTGCGACTGAAAGGCGGTATCCACCTCCTCCTTGCTTAAGCCCAGCTTCTCACGCAGCAGCCGTGTGGTTTTCTGGCATTGGCAGTGGTAGGGGTCGCCTTCCATTAAATAACGCTCAGGCACCCCGTGATAGCTGGCAACTAACTTGGTCGGGCGGCTCTCAAACCCGTCATAAGCTTCCTGTACCGAATTCGCCAGCGCCTGGATATAGGCAGGATGCTCAAAATAAGCGGGCACGGTGCGAATATAGGGCTGCCACTTCATCTTCATCAGCGTGCGAAACGCCTGATCATTCGCCGTCGCGGTGGTGGGCGAGCCGTATTGCGGGTAAAGCGGGAAGAACACAATGCGCTCGCAGCCCTTCTCTTTCATACGCTTTAGCACGCTATCGGTGGAGGGGGTGCCGTAGCGCATGCAGAAATCAACTTCTACATCATCGCCATACAACGCCTTTAAGCGCTCGGTCATTTTTTCCGTTTGGGAACGCGTGATGGTTAGCAGCGGGCTTTCATTCTTCTCATTATTCCAAATACTTTTATACGCATGGCCAGATGAAAAAGGCCTCTTGGTGAGAATGATCAGCTGCAGCAGCGGCTGCCATTTCCAACTGGCGTAATCCACAACCCGTTTATCGGATAAGAACTCGCTGAGATAGCGGCGCATGGACCAGTAGTCGGTGGCATCGGGTGTTCCCAGGTTGGCCAGAACTACGCCCACCTTGGCGCGGGGAACCGCAGGGTGACTGCTGGGCGCATGAGTTAAACGCCCCTCACCGGGTTGATCCTTTACAACGCTATCGGCCATCTCGCTCACTCCTTAGGTGCAGTACATAATGGGCAAAATCTTAACACTTTTCGGCAAAGTCGCGGCATAATCAGGGGAGATGGTTTATCGGCATGGACGCCAGCCGGGCCCTGTATGCGGTGTTGGGCTACCGGCGGCTGGTAAGACTTTCTTGCTTACCGGGCCTGCGAAGCATGATGGATGCAGGCTACCGTTTTTTTGCCCGACGCCGTATCCGGCTGGGGCTGTGGTGGGAAAAGCGTTAGGTTAAACCGTTAACCAGTGATTAAAAAACTAGCGGCATACGCGAGGTCAGCGGCGAGCTGTAATGGGCGTCGTGACCAATCACTTCATCCTGCGGCACATGTTGCACCAGGTAAGCGCGATGGATGCCTGCACGTTTTAGCTCCAGATAAACGTCATCTAATGAACGGAACAGCATCGGCTTATTACGTTGCATCAGTATATGGCGTTCGCCTTCTACATCTTCTAGCTCTACTTGGTAGAAGCGGCTTCCCGAATGGGTAATCACCCGAATCTCAAAGTTGTCGTGGCTTGCGACGAACTGTTTTAGCTCTTTCAGTTCCATGGTTCCCTCCTGTTATTGGTCATCGTCATGGAGCACAGCATGACGCGGCCCCATGACAATAATATTACCGTGGCACTAACTGCCTAAGAGGGCAATAACAGAAAAGAGTTCCTGACCAATTCGTCAACTTATGGTCGATTTACTGATACTCGGACGGGTCAATCGCCTTACCCAGCGAGTTGCGGTCAATCCAATTACCGCCTTTGGTCTCTTTGTACCGAAACACTACTTTGTCGCCGACCGCGACGGGAAGCTCAGCATCTTCCGTTTGGTAGCTGTACTTCTCTCCCTCCACTACCAGAAAGTAGCGATAAAGGTCGGGCATGCCCAGCCACTCTTTAAAAGGCCCCTCGCGCTCTAGCGACTGGAGTTCACCGCGGCCTTCCAGCTTAGGAAGACGTTTGCGGTTACCGCGCCTAAAACCACCTGCCATTTGTTACTCCTGTCTCTCTATCTGCTCGAGGCGAACTGCTCATGAGGGTGCGCATTATACGTTCTCCCCCATGTCGCTCAAGTTAATCGCCAAACGCTTCGCCGTAGCTATCGGGAGCCAGGTCCTCAAAGCGCGTGTATTTACCAATAAAGGCCATGTGCACCGTACCAATCGGCCCGTTACGCTGCTTACCGATGATCAGCTCCGCAATCCCCTGGTTGTCAGGGTTATCCGGGTTATACACCTCATCCCGGTAAACGAAGGCAATGACGTCAGCATCCTGCTCGATCGCTCCCGAGTTATGGCTCACGATACCGTCGGCTAACCAGCACGCATCCCCCGGTACGGTTAAGTCAAACACCTCTTCTTCCCCACAGGAACGTATCTCGACGACCTGATCCCAAAATAGCTCGCTGGAGGCTATTTGCGATAAAGCAGCATCACCGAGCACGTCAGCGTAACTGCTGAGCGTGGCACGTGAAGGTGCGAAGCTAAAGTGCGATGCGCCTCCATAGGCCGTACCCCGCATCGCCGCCATTTGCCGCTGGCTTATCCCTTTCGCCGCCATGGCTTGTTTAACGTGATCAAATACCTCCTGCGGCAAAGTATCGATATTGGTGTTGGCCGTCATCGTTGACGCTTTAATTCGCTCCAGCGCTGGCTGCTGATGACCAAATGTACCAATCAGCCGGGCGAAGCGCTGCTGTTGCTCGCTTCCCGATACATCTGCGGTATACCATCCGCCACCTTCACCCGATAGAACGTGACGAATTCTGGCCACAATACCGAAGCGCAGCAGCAGGGCGCTAACATCATCTATAAGGCGACGGCTAACCGTTGCGAAGTAGAGCCGGGTTCGGCCATTTTTATCCGTCGTAATGCTGCCGTCGGTTGCCCACAGATGACGCATAAATAGCGCCAGCTGCTGATTGGAGAGCTTGAAAACATCGCTAGGAATATATTTTTCAGCAGAGCGCTGCCCAAAAATCCCCAATGATTTCAACCAACGCCCTACCCCTTGTGCATGCCATCGATTGCCATTACCAGCAATGACGAGCTGATGCCAGTTACCACGCCCGGCATGGCGGGTAACGGTTGAACCAAATTGCTCAGCGGCGCACTGGACAGCCTCACTATTCGCCTCGCTGGCCGTGGTGTAACGTAGCGGTTGGCCTTTGACATAGCTGCCGTCGCCCAACAAATGGGCTAGCAGGATAAGCGCGTGCTCCTCCCATACCACCGGGTTCTCTGGCTCGGGGAGTTGCCTTGCTAACGCAATACGGTCACCCACCTTCAGCTCGGCCACGGTTTTCCAATCCCACAGTGCTTTTAAGCGATGCTTAGCAGTGGCACGAATACGCCGCCCACTAGCGAGGGAGACTTCAAATATGGGTTTGACACCCACTGACCACACTAGATCCGTGGCGGAGCGATGGAGCCTACCGTTCTCCCCTAACGAGACAACGCTAGGCGTTTTCCCCACCAGCTCGCGAATGGGCTGTCGCTCTCCATTAGCCAGCATGACCAACGTGTCTCCCGTGACACATTCGCGCAAATCCGACATCACGGGGCGCTTGTTGGGGCGCTGCTCTAGCGAGCGGTTCAGCTGCGAAAGCGCCACGACCGGGCAGTTGAACTCCTTTGCCAACCCTTTGAGTGAGCGGGAGATTTCAGAGATCTCACCGGTGCGGTTTTCAGAAAAGCCTGGGATCTGCATCAGCTGAAGGTAATCGATCATGATCAGCGCCATATTGCCGTGCTCGCGTACCACGCGGCGCAAGCGTGAGCGCATCTCATTGGGTGAGAGCGCGGCGGTATCATCGATGAACAGCTGCTTGTCTTTAAGTAGATTCACCGCTGAGGTAAGGCGGGGCCAATCCTCATCTTCTAACTGCCCCGAGCGGACCCGCGTTTGGTCAATGCGCCCTAGCGAAGAGAGCATACGCAGCATTAACGATTCAGCAGGCATCTCCATAGAGAACACCATGACGGGCTTATCGCTGGCAATCACCGCATGCTCTACTAAATTCATGGCGAAAGTCGTCTTACCCATCGACGGACGCCCGGCGATGATCACCAAGTCCGAGGGCTGCAGGCCGGAGGTCATTTCATCCAGGTCACGGAAGCCGGTCGATAGCCCGGTCATCTCGCCTTTGAGGTTGAAGAGCTCATCGATACGGTCGACCGCTTTGGTAAGCAGGTCGCTCATACCAATGGGGCCACCCGTTTTGGGGCGCTCTTCGGCAATTTGAAACACTAGCCGCTCGGCTTCGTTTAACAGCTCATCGGCGGGCCGCCCTTGCGGAGAGAACGCCCCTTCAGCAATTTGATTGGCTGCCCGAATCAGCTTACGCAGCGTGGCGCGTTCGCGAACAATATCTGCATAGGCGCGAATGTTGCTGGCTGAGGGTGTATTGCGGGCCAGCTCTGCCAAAAACCCGAGCCCACCTACAGTATCTAACTGGTCACGGGCTTCCAGCGCTTCGGAAAGCGTGACTACGTCTAGCGGCTGCCCTGACTCCGCTAGATGAATCATGACATTGAACACCAACCGGTGCTCATAACGATAAAAATCGTCGGCTACCAAGCGCTCAGAGACGTTGTCCCACGCCTGATTGTCCAACATAAGCCCGCCTAACACCGACTGCTCCGCCTCTAGCGAGTGCGGCGGCAGCTTAAGCGCCGCCGTTTCTTGATCAGCAGAAGGCTGGTCCTGCATAGCGAGCTCCTTAAAATAACGCATTGCCAACGGCGCTTATCTTAGCCGGGCAGCTTCCTTCGTACCACTGGCATAGCGAATCAGTAGCAGCTTAAAAAGACAAAGGGCGCGGGATATCCCGCGCCCTTAGAGGCGTTAGCGTTGGCGAGCGAGATTACTCGGCGACAACGACCACGCGTACAACGGCGTCCACTTCTGCATGCAGGTGGAGGTCGATGTCGTATTCGCCAGTTTGACGAATCGGGCCCTGCGGCATACGGACTTCGCTCTTGGCAACTTCAATGCCAGCAGAGGAGATCGCGTCGGCCAGGTCACGCGGACCGATAGAACCAAACAGTTTACCTTCATCACCCGCTTTAGAAACCAACGACAGTTCGATGTCGTTAAGCTGCTCAGCACGTGCTTGGGCTTCTGCTTTACGCTCAGCGGCTTGAGCTTCAAGCTCTGCACGCTGCGCTTCGAACGCTTCAACGTTCTCTTTGGTAGCCGGTACGGCTAAACCGTAAGGCACCAAGTAGTTACGACCATAACCAGGCTTAACAGTGACCTTGTCACCCAGGCCGCCCAGCTTACCAATGTTGTCGAGCAGAATGACTTCCATCTCGTAAACCTCTTGTCAATTGCTGCGGGCAAGGCGTGCGCGAACGTTCGCGAATGTATCAATCAGCCCCAACAGCAGCACAATGAGAATCGTGGGCCAGGTCGTGATCAGCAGCACATAAAATGCCACCAGCCACAGCCCGTTCATCCCCTTAATTCCAATAAACCCATGCACTAACGCAATACCGGCTATCAGCAGCGGAATCCAACTCAGCATGGCCAGCGCCTGCGCTCCCAGCACCATACCTGCCACCCCAAGCACTACTAAAATAGCGAGCTCTTTAGGGGCCAGGCGCAGCGCATGGAATTCTTCACGAAAGCCACCTGGGTTATAAAGCCCAGCCTGCCAGCTGCGTGCTAGCGCCAAACATGCGATGGCCGCTAACAGCACAACCAACCCCGTGACGCCGCCAATGACCATGGCGGCCAGAGTCGTCGTATCGATGCCTTGGTTGGCAAACTCCGTGAGCATGCGGTCGATCTCTTGCGAGCTCTCGCGCAGCTGCTCCAGCATGAGTTCGGTGCCACCCGGCGGGCTGAAGATGCCCAGCTGAACCATGATCGCGGCCGCTAAGGTGCCAACGATCAGAGCTTCGCTCCAGCGTATCCTTTCGCGCAATATGACCGCCATTAACGAGACGAGTAATACGCTCGCCAGCGGAATCACATCACCCTGCGCCCACCAGAAACCAGCTGGTAATGCCGCAGCGATAATCACCGGAAGCGCGGGAGCAAAGCCCTTGCGCAAGGTCACTAACGCCGCGATGGCCGCACCCAACCAAAACAGCCAGGGCACTAACGCTGCTAGCGCTGCCCCGCCTGCGGCATAGGGCGTGCCACGCATCAGCCATCTTGCGAGTGCCAGCATCACGTCAAACGCTTACTGGTGGCTATCGGAGTAGGGCAGCAGTGCCAGGTAGCGTGAACGCTTGATAGCGGTCGCCAGCTGACGCTGATAGCGTGCTTTGGTGCCGGTGATGCGGCTCGGAACGATCTTGCCGGTTTCGGTGATGTAAGCCTTCAGCGTGTCGAGATCTTTATAGTCGATCTGCTTGACGCCTTCAGCGGTGAAGCGGCAAAACTTACGGCGACGGAAAAAACGTGCCATGGACTAGCTCCTTAAAACGTGCGGTGGATAAAATCAGGCAGTCTCTTCAGCTTCAGCGCGCGGTTTTTCTTCGCGACGCGGACGCTTCTCTTCTGCCGGCTTCATCATCGGGGAAGCTTCGGTGATCGCTTCTTTGCAGCGAACAACCAGGCTGCGGATGATGGCGTCGTTGAAACGGAAGATGTTCTCGATTTCTTCGAGAGTCTCGCCGGTGCACTCAACGTTCATCAGCACGTAGTGGGCTTTGTGGATCTTGTTGATCGGGTAAGCCAGGTGACGACGGCCCCAATCTTCCAGGCGATGCACAGTACCAGCGTTTTCGGTAACGATGCTGGTGTAGCGCTCGACCATAGCCGGCACTTGCTCGCTCTGATCCGGGTGGACCATAAACACGATTTCGTAATGACGCATGGAATCTCCTTGCGGTTTGGCAGCTTCCGGTGTGCGTTAGGGCAAATGCCTTAACCGCGACAGGGAAGCAAGGAGTTAACTGAAATGCCCTTTCTAGGCCGCGAACAGCCGAGACAGGACATCAAGCAGAACTGTTGATCGTATAAGTCACTTACCAATACGAACGCCCGCTTATGAATAAACGGGCGCAAGCATTCTAGTGGGCTGGCCGCTAACTTGCAAGCTGCCGCTGACGAACGGCTTCAAACAAACAAATACCGGTAGCCACCGAGACATTAAGACTCGACACCTGCCCTGCCATAGGCAGCTTGGCAAGATTATCGCAGGCTTCGCGGGTCAAACGGCGCATGCCCTTCCCTTCTGCCCCCATCACCAACGCGGTGGGGCCAGTCATATCAATCTCAAACACGCTGGCTTCTGCTTCACCGGCGGTGCCGGTAATCCAAACGCCCGCATCTTTGAGCTTGGCCAAGGTACGGGAAAGGTTAGTGACCTGATAGACCGGAACGACTTCCGCCGCCCCACAGGCCACCTTTCTGACCGTGGCATTCAAAGGTGCGGCTTTGTCTTTTGCGACAATCACGCCATGAGCCCCTGCAGCATCGGCACTACGCAGGCAGGCACCGAAGTTATGCACATCGGTGACACCATCCAGCACCAGCAGTAGCGGCGGTGTAGGCGCTTGCCAGGCGCGCAACTTCAGCCATAACGATTCTTCGCCTTCCGGCTTTAGTGGCGCGCAAAACGCCACCACGCCTTGGTGCGCCGCACCCTGGGTGAGCTGATCAAGCACCTCGCGAGGCTGCTCTTTAATACGCGCACCGCTTGCCTGGGCATTTGCTACCACGTCTTTTAGGCGGTTGCCCGCCCCCTGCTGAACCCAAAGCTCGCGCGGAGCTTCACCACGTTCGAGCAGACTCTCTAACGCATGAACACCATACACTTGATCCAAGCCATCCGGCGTGCGAATGGCGGCATTACGCGGGTTACGTCGAGATGACGACGACTTCATGCTCAACCCTTTTTCACTGATGGTTTACGCGGGCCGTTCCGGGTACGGCGCGGGCCACGACGAGTCGGCTGTTTATCGGTTGCAGCAGCGGCTTTCGGGCCGCCGCTCTCACCACGGCGCTTGCGCGGTTGGCGGCGCGGGCGTGGCTTATCGTCGGCGAGGCCAAAGTCGATTTTCCGATCATCCATATCGACACGCGCTACCTGCACGGTCAAACCGTCGCCCAAGCGGTACGTAGTCCCCGTGCGCTCCCCTTTTAGGCGATGCTTCTCGGCTTCGTAATGATAGTAGTCCGACGGCAGCGAGGTGACATGCACTAGACCTTCTACATAGAAGTCGTCCAGACGAACAAACAGACCGAACTGCGTTACCGAAGCAATCGTGCCTTCGAACGTCTCCCCAAGCTTATCGGACATGAACTCGCACTTGAGCCAGCTCTCGACATCGCGGGTCGCTTCATCCGCGCGTCGCTCGGTCATCGAGCAGTGCTCGCCCAGTTCCAGCATCTGCTCGAAGGTATAGGGGCACCACTTGCTCGGCGGCTCTATCGGTGCCCCTTCTACCCGCACGACCGTATTGGTCTGGCGCGGCCCGCGAATGACCGAACGTATTGCGCGGTGAACCAAGAGATCGGGATAGCGGCGAATCGGTGACGTAAAGTGCGCATACGCCTGGTACGCCAAACCGAAGTGCCCTTCATTTTGCGGTGAATAGACCGCCTGATTCATCGAGCGCAGCATGACCGTCTGAATGATATCGGCGTCCGGTCGGTCAGCGATGGCTTCGCGTAGCACTTGATAATCTTGCGGCGTGGGTTCGTCGCCCCCACCCAAGGAAAGCCCCAGCTCACTCAAGAACAAGCGCAGCTTGTCTAAGCGCTCGGGCGTGGGCCGCTCATGAATACGGTAAAGCGCAGGCAGGTCATGCTTATCCAAGAAGCGCGCCGTGGCTACGTTGGCGGCCAGCATGCACTCCTCGATGAGCTTGTGAGCGTCGTTACGCGTTCGCGGCACGATTTTTTCGATCTTGCGCTCATCGTTAAAGATGATCGCCGTTTCAGTGGTATCAAAATCGATCGCTCCGCGCTCTTCCCGAGCAGAGCGCAGCAGGCCATAAAGCTCGTGCAGGTTTTTGAGCGGCTTGACTAATTCCGCATGCTCACGACGCAGCGCCTCACCCTCTTCGCTCTCGCCATCCAACATCGCCGCCACCTTGTTATAGGTCAGGCGAGCATGGGAGTTCATCACGGCTTCATAGAACGAGTAGCGGCTAATGGCGCCGGTTTTGGAGATGTTCATCTCGCACACCATCACCAGGCGGTCGACATGCGGATTCAGCGAACAGAGGCCATTGGAGAGCAGCTCCGGCAACATCGGGACGACTTGACCGGGGAAGTAAACCGAGTTTCCACGCGTACGCGCTTCATCATCCAGCGCAGTGCCGGGTCGAACATAGTGCGACACATCGGCAATCGCTACCAGCAGCTTCCAACTACCGGATTTGGTCTTCCAAGCGCAGACAGCATCGTCGAAGTCTTTGGCAGATTCGTCATCAATGGTGACAAGCGGAATGTCACGCAGATCGACGCGATGCTTTTTATCCTCCTCCAAGACCTCGGCAGAGATTTCGCTGGTTTGATCCAGCACCTCTGGCGGAAACTCGGCGGGGATGTCATAGCTGCGAATGGCAATGTCGATCTCCATGCCAGGATCCATACGCTCCCCCAGCACTTCGATGACTTCACCCACCGGCTGCACCCGCGTGGCGGGCTGCTGCACGATCTTGGCCGAAATGACCTGGCCGTCTTTGGCACCCCCACAGGCGGTATGTGGGATGATCACCTCTTGCGTAATACGCGGGTTTTCAGGAATCAGCACGCCAAATTCCGGCGTGTTACTACGGTACACACCGACAATGGTTTGAGTATTGCGGGCAATCACATCGACAATGGTCGCTTCGTCACGACCGCGACGGTCACGACCACTAATGCGTACCAGCACGTGGTCCCCGTGAAATACACGCCGCATTTGACGAGGCGGCAGGACGAGATCTGGCTTTTTGCCATCATCTCTGAGTACGAAGCCAAAACCATCGCGATGCCCAAGCACCTTACCTTTAATCAGGTCGAGCTTATCGATCAGCGCGTAAGCACCTCGTCGATCACGCAGCACTTGCCCGTCGCGCTCCATAGCGGCCAGGCGCCGACGCACGGCTTCTAGGTGGTCTTCATCTTCAATGCCCAGCATTCTACTCAAGTTTTCATGAGTAATCGGTTTACCGTAGCTTTCTAAGGCAGCCAGTAGATATTCGCGGCTGGGCGCAGGATTATCGTACTTTTGCGCCTCGCGCTCGGCGTGCGGATCATCACTCAACGTCCAGTACTTCATGCGATCAACATCCTTGGTGGCGTTTGCGGGAGGCGGACAGTTAGCGCAGGCGTGGTGCACTGCGGGTGGGAGTTGTCTTCGACGGCGTTAGCGCCGTTGTCAGCTGCTAATAAGCTGAAGCATGTCATGTTTTGTTTGGTCATAGGCGCAGTATAGCGCTGCCCGCTCAATCACCCAACCACCTAACACCGCATTAATGCGATTTCAGTATTAAAAAAAGCGCCTTGGGGCTTGCATTTAACCACGGCCTCGGTATCATACGCGCCACTTGCCCAGATGGCGGAATTGGTAGACGCGCTAGCTTCAGGTGCTAGTGACCGTATGGTCGTGGAGGTTCAAGTCCTCTTCTGGGCACCAAACCACTTCATGTTATCCCCTTTTCATGAAGTCGTAAGGTGCAGCGGCAAGCAAGAAGTAGATGTGAAAGCAGTTAGTTTGTATTCGCCCAGGTGGCGGAATTGGTAGACGCGCTAGCTTCAGGTGCTAGTGTCCGTATGGACGTGGAGGTTCAAGTCCTCTCCTGGGCACCATACGAATACAGACGCTACAACTGTTTTAGTTGTAAAATTTTAGTTGTAAAAAGAATGATGCGCCCAGGTGGCGGAATTGGTAGACGCGCTAGCTTCAGGTGCTAGTGTCCGTATGGACGTGGAGGTTCAAGTCCTCTCCTGGGCACCATTTTATGGTTCCATCCGCATCACTCTTTATCTTCCTAACAGATATTCAATAAATGCCTCACTCAGAGTTATTCTTAATAGAGAACCATCTTTGTATGGCGCTTTTTTGCGTCTTATCTTCATGACTGCGATTGCACCCTACCGCCTTAACTTACTTGCCAAACATGTCAAGCGGGCGAAACATTAATGCGGCTTCGCCCGCCGTGATTGCTGGTTAATGCATCTCCGTGCTTATTGATAGCGCCCAGGGCGGCGAGCAATTTCTTCCAGCGCCCATCCTTGTGTCCGCAGCTCGCCTTCTAGCACGGCTTCCATGGTAGGGGGTAAGTCAGGAAAGAAGTTCAGTCCCGTTTGCGCTTCGATATCATCAATGGTGACGAGGTAGTCATCCAGCGGCTCATTGCCTCTGACGTCTTGGGGCATAATAAATGCCAGCGCTAAAGGCGCTTCGTCGTGAGGCGCAACGATAATTTTGTAGAACGCCTGAGGCACTTCCACAAAGCCGACGCGGTTAAACACGTTATCCATAAAGCGCTCAGGGTAGATCGGCCCGGTGATCACCTGTAAGCGCTCAAAACGCGGCGCGAAGTGGTCCATCACCGACTCTTCTAAACGCTGCCACAGTTGGCGATTTAAGTTGGGCCGCTGCGGAGCCATATTACTCATTAAGAAGGTGTCGATTTGCGCACTACGCCCATGCACGGCAGCAATAGCGTAGTTAGGCGCCAGATGCCCGCGGTCGTAGCCGCTCCCTGAGTAGCTATCAGTATCCACCGGCCATAGCGTGCGCCAGTCAGCCTGAAAGTTGGGCCGCCCGCCGATCCGGGTATTGTCCGGTACGGCCTTCACTTGATAGCTCACCCATAGCGCACCGACACGAACATCCGACCATCCCACTAAAAAGCCATCGTTGCGTAAAACGCGATGAAACGTGGTGGGGCGAAACTCCTCCCAAGTGGGCACGCCTTGCCAGGTATAGGCATCTTGATGTTGGCGCCCCTGGAATTCCCATAACCCGGTTCCCACTATTACAAACAGCACAGCGATGCCCAGGCGTCGCCCCTGACGACGCCAGTGCACAAGCGATTTCCCCAACGGAGTCACTCCCCTACAAGCTTTTTAGATAGACCAGTATGTTTTTTTAGTAGGTAGCTAACGTTACCAGCCGAGTGAAAACATGGTTTCCAAGTCGTGACGAGAGTGAACCTGCATGGCATTCAGCGTTTCGGTATCACTAATCCCTTCTACGGCATTTAGGCGCTCGGTCACCAGCTCCGCTAGGCTCTCAAAATCGCGGGTGCGAGCAATGGCGACTAGGTCGTAACGGCCGCAGGTGGAGTACACTTCGCTGATCCCTTCCACATCGGCTAGGCGTTCAGCCACTGCCTTTACTTGGCCTTTTTCGGTATTAATCAAGATCACTGCGTTTTGCATGGCGCCCTCACTAATCATGTCTTGTGGATATCACGCTACGGGGCGAGTATAGCAGCCTGCTAGGTACGGCCAAGCGCTGCCTGACAGCGTGGCTAATTGTCGCGCTATTTATAAGGTTATTCGCACTAATTTTGAGCATGCGCTAGCATGTACCGTATACCTCCGATTTATAAGATTTGTCGGAGTATTAAGAGGTGGATCACCACCCGACAACCGTAGCAAAACGTCAGACCGTGACGATAAGGAGACACCATGGCTAATCAGAGCCGTCGTAAGTTCATGCGTAACAGTGTGCTGGGCCTCGCTGCCCTACCGTTTGGTGCTGGCATTCTGTCGAAGAGTGCTTTTGCCCAGGAACTCCCGCGCTTGGATCCGTCCTCTCCTACCGCTCAGGCGCTTAACTACGTCGAAGTGGCCAGCGATGCGAGTGACCATCCCGCTTATGAAGAGGGCGAACTCTGCTCTAACTGCATGTTCTTCAATGTAGACACCGAAGGTTGCCAGCTCTTCCCAGAAAACAGCGTTGCACCGGAAGGCTGGTGCCAATCGTGGACGGCCAAAGCGTAAGCAACCCCCAAGGTGTAAGCAAACCTTAGGCTACTGCGATATCCATGACCCCGCGCCCTGCGCGGGGTCACTGTTTTTAGCCAGCCCCTTTGCTCTCTTCCTCTACCGGCCAGTGATAACGGCGGGTGACTTTCCCATCTTCCATGGATACCAAGTGTACAGGGAAGCCCCATAGCTGCTGTAAATGGCGAATCACCGGATAGACACTTCTCCCCAGTGGCCGACGACTATCCTGAATGTGATGCAGCGTTAATGAGCGATCACCGCGAATGGCAGCTTCTACCACCTGAATATTCGGCTCACGCACCGACAGAGCATATTGGCTTGAAAGCGCTTCACGTATGCGTTTGTAGCCACGGTCATCGTGAATAGCAGCAACCTCAAGCATCTCTACCTGGTCGTCATCGACAATTAAAAACAGCTTTAAGTCGCGAATCACCTTAGGTGACAAGAACTGCTGTATGAAGGATTCATCCTTAAAGTTGCGCATCGCGAACTCAAGGGTTTCCCGCCAGGGGCTAGCTGCAATATCAGGAAACCATTCACGGTCTTCAGCCGTCGGCGCTTCGCAAATACGCTTAATATCCATGAAGATGGCAAAGCCCAGTGCATAGGGATTAAGGCCACTATAATAAGGGCTATCGAACCCCGGCTGATTGATGACCGCCGCGTGCGACTGTAAGAACTCCAGCATTAGTCCCTCATCTACTTTGCCCTCATCGTAAAGCCGATTCATTAGCGTATAGTGCCAGAAGCACGCCCACCCCTCGTTCATGACCTGGGTTTGCCGTTGAGGATAGAAGTATTGAGCCAACTTACGCACGATACGCACGATTTCACGCTGCCAAGGGGCCAGCAGCGGGGCATTCTTTTCGATGAAGTAGAGCAGGTTCTCCTGGGGCTCGGAGGGATAGCGCCCCCCCGTATGCAGCCCTAAGGGGTCATCGTCGCTGTGCAGGCTTCCCGGGGGCGGCGCGACGCCAGCTGGCGGCTCGGGGATCGTTCGCCACAACATGTTGACCTGGGTTTGCAGGTACGCTTCGCGCTCGTCTTGGCGTTTGGCCTCTTCCTCGGCCGAGATGGGTGATGGCCGCTTGTAGCGGTCTACCCCGTAGTTTTGTAGCGCATGACAGGCATCCAAAAGTTGCTCGACGGCGTGCACGCCGTGGCGCTCTTCACACTGGGCGATGTATTTGCGGGCGAACACGAGGTAATCGACGATGGATTCCGCATCGGTCCACGTGCGGAATAGGTAGTTGCCCTTGAAGAAGGAGTTATGGCCATAGCAAGCGTGGGCAATCACTAACACCTGCATCATCAGGGTGTTTTCCTCCATCAGGTACGCAATGCAGGGGTTGGAGTTGATGACCAGCTCATAGGCAAGCCCCATTTGCCCGCGTTTGTAGGCCTGCTCCACAGAGAGAAATTGCTTACCAAACGACCAGTGATGGTAGCCCACTGGCATGCCAACGCTGGCGTAGGCATCCATCATTTGCTCGGTGGTGATGACTTCGATCTGATTGGGGTAGGTATCCAGCCGATACTCATCGGCGAGCCTGGCGAGCTCCTCATCAAAACGCTCCAGCACGCTGAAATTCCAGTCCGACCCAGTGGCGATGGGCTTGCGGTTTACACTCATGGCGCACTCCTCGACTCGCACTACCGCTCTTGGCTCATGCGGCGCTTGAATAGCTCACGAAAAACGGGGTAGATATCTCCCGCATCGACGATCTGGCGCATGGCGAAACGCTCGGGAAACTGCGCCGCTACGGCTTCGTACTCGTGCCACAGCGATTGATGATCGTGCGGGGTGATCTCCACGTAGGCGTAGTACTGCAGCTGGGGCATCAACTGCTTCACCAACAGATCACGACAGATATTGGAATCGTCGTCCCAGTTGTCACCGTCGGAGGCCTGGGCCACGTAGAGATTCCATTGCCCGGCGGGGTAGCGTTTTTCGATGATCTTGTTGACCAAATTCAGCGCGCTGGAGACGATGGTGCCGCCGGTTTCTCGCGAGTAAAAGAACTCCTCTTCATTCACCTCTCTAGCAGCCGTATGGTGGCGCACGAACACTAGCTCGACTTTCTCGTAATGCTTTTCTAAAAAAAGATAGAGCAGTAAGAAAAACCGTTTAGCGATGTCTTTATGGTTCTGCGTCATGGAGCCCGACACGTCCATAACACAAAACATCACCGCTTGGCTCGATGGTTGCGGCTGGGCGGCGAGCTGGTGATAGCGCAAATCGTAGGTATCGATGAAGGGAATGGCGTCGATACGTTTTTCCAGCCGTTCGATCTCGGCCTTGAGCTCCACGACGCGAGCAGGATTACGCAGTACCGGATCTTTACGCTCCTCGGCCGCTAGCGCTTCTTGGGCTTCCTTCAAAGCACGCTTGATGGGTGCACGCATGGCAATACGTCGTGCGTAGGCTTCGCGCATCGAGCGGGTAATGCTAATGCGTGACGGCACGCCATCTCGCGCAAGCCCTGCCCGCACCATTTTGATCTCTTCCAACGACTTGAGCGGCTTGCGTTGTAAATGGGGAAGCTCCAAGCCATCGAAGACGAACTCCAGAAACTCCTCGCGGCTAAGGGTAAACGCAAACTCGTCGTTCCCCTCTCCTTGGTTAGAAGCGCCGCCTTCCTCGGCACCGCCACCACCCCCTTGGCCGCTAGGTCGACGGATTTTGTCACCTTCCAAAAACTCCTTATTACCCGGCGCGACGATGTTGCGTGCCCCGCCCGGCCCGTGCTGAAACACGGGTTCGGAAATGTCCTTGGTGGGAATCGATATTTTCTCGCCGCGCTCCATGTCGGTGATGGAGCGGCGGTTGACCGCCTCCTCCACCGAGCGCTTGATGTGCTTGCGGTAACGCTCCAAAAAGCGCTGCCGATTGACCGCGCTTTTATGCTTAGCGTTAGGTCTGCGATCAATAAAGTAGGTCATTCGACCTCCTCAACACCTCGATCTTAAGCGCCGACTCTTGGCGCTCTTGTGTGCGGGCCGACAGCGAGCCCGCTACTGAGACTTACGCACGCGCAAATACCACTCTGAAAGCAGCCGCACCTGTTTCTCGGTATAGCCACGGTCCACCATGCGCGCCACGAAATCCTCGTGCTTTTTCTGATCCGACTTCGACGCTTTGGCGTTGAACGAGATCACCGGCAACAGCTCTTCGGTGTTGGCAAACATCTTGTGTTCGATGACGCCTTTCAGCTTCTCATACGACTGCCAGCTAGGGTTCATACCGTTGTTTTGCGCCCGCGCCCGCAGTACGAAGTTCACCACTTCATGGCGGAAGTCTTTCGGGTTGGAAATGCCTGCTGGCTTCTCGATCTTCTCGAGCTCTTCGTTCAGCGATTGGCGATTAAGCAGCTCGCCTGTCTCGGGATCACGGTACTCCTGATCCTGGATCCAGAAATCGGCGTAGGTGACATAGCGATCGAAGATGTTCTGACCGTACTCGCTGTAGGACTCGAGATAAGCGGTTTGAATCTCCTTGCCGATAAAGTCCACATAGCGCGGGGCAAGAAACTCTTTGATAAAGCCCAGGTAGCGCTCGAACACCTCGGAAGGCAGCTGCTCGCGCTCCAGCGCCTGCTCCAATACGTACAGCAGGTGCACCGGGTTGGCTGCCACTTCCTGGCTGTCGAAGTTGAACACCCGCGAAAGGATCTTGAAGGCAAAGCGGGTCGACAGCCCCTGCATGCCTTCATCGACGCCTGCTGCGTCGCGGTACTCCTGAATGGACTTGGCGCGGGGGTCGGTATCCTTGAGGTTGTCGCCGTCATAGACCCGCATCTTGGAGTAGATACTGGAGTTTTCGGGCACTTTCAGCCGGGACAGCACGGAGAACTGGGCCAGCATGCGCAGCGTATCCGGGGCGCAAGGCGCGGCGTTCAGGGACGAGTCTTCGAGCAGTTTCTGGTAGATCTTGATCTCTTCGGAGACGCGCAGGCAGTAAGGCACCTTGACGATGTATACACGGTCGAGGAACGCCTCGTTATTGCGGTTGTTGCGGAAGGCCTGCCATTCGGATTCGTTGGAGTGGGCCAGAATGACGCCATCGAAGGGGATCGCGCCCATGCCTTCGGTGGGGTTGTAGTTCCCCTCCTGGGTGGCGGTCAGCAACGGATGCAGCACCTTGATGGGTGCCTTGAACATCTCCACAAACTCCATCAGGCCCTGGTTGGCGCGGCACAGCCCGCCCGAGAAGCTGTAGGCATCCGGGTCGTCCTGAGAGTAGAGCTCCAACTGGCGGATATCCACCTTGCCCACCAGCGAGGAGATATCCTGGTTGTTCTCGTCACCGGGCTCGGTCTTGGAGATGGCGATCTGGTTCAAGCGCGAGGGATAGAGCCGCACCACGCGGAATTGGGAGATATCCCCACCGTACTCCTTCAAGCGCTTGGCGGCCCAGGGTGACATGACGCTGCGCAAATAGCGGCTGGCAATACCGTACTCCTGCTCCAGCAGCTTGCCGTCCTCTTCCGGTGAAAACAGCCCCAGCGGGGATTCGTACACCGGCGAGCCCTTGATAGCGTAAAACGGGATACGCTCCATGAGCAGCTTCAAACGCTCGGCCAGCGACGATTTACCGCCGCCCACCGGCCCCAGCAGGTAGAGAATCTGCTTGCGCTCTTCCAGGCCCTGGGCCGCGTGGCGGAAGTAGGCCACGATCTGCTCAATGGCCTCTTCCATGCCATGAAATTCGGCAAACGCAGGGTAACGGCGAATCACCTTGTTGGAAAAGATACGTGACAGACGCGGGTCTTTCGCCGTGTCGATCACCTCAGGCTCGCCTATGGCTTCCAGCATGCGCTCGGCGGCGCTGGCATACACCTTGGGATCACGGCGGCACAGCGCCAGATACTCCTCCAGGCTCATGTCCTCTTGCTGAACGCGGGCAAAACGGTCTTGAACGTGATCAAAGATGCTCATGGAACTCTCCTGTGGCCCATCCCCCAGCGCAACCGCCAAGCCAATACCCCAGACGGTGTGCTATTCGAGGTGTCGCTCTATCAGCGTAGTCAGCATTAGCAAAAAGTGATGACTAAACCTTCAACGCAGCGCTGTTAACGATATGAGCACAGCAACAGGGGGGTTAGTTGCGTGAAATATTGTGGCAACCCCACAACGCAACGCGCCGCCTGAGAAGGCGGCGCTTGAGAGCTCAACGTCAGAGCAGTTTTTAGCTTTTAGCGGCGGTATTGCTCAAGCACGAACGTCAAGCACGGCTTTCACATCGGCCAACAGCTGATCGAGCAATTCAACGGTGGTGTTCCAAGCGCAGACGAACCGCGCTCCGCCGGCACCGATGAAGGTATAAAAGGTCCATCCTTTGGCTTTCAACGCTTCGATGGCGTGAGGTGGCAATTCAACGAATACGCTGTTGGCCTGGGTGGGGAACATCAGCGAAGCACCCGGCAACGCCTGTAGCCCTTCCGATAGATAACGCGCCATGGCGTTGGCATGTTCGGCATTGGTTAGCCAAGCACCGCTTTCCAGCAGGCCCAGCCAAGGCGCAGAGACATAGCGCATTTTCGATGCTAGCTGCCCCGCCTGCTTGCATCGGTAGGAGAAGTCTTCCGCCAGCTCGCGATTGAAGAACAATATCGCCTCACCAAACGCCAAGCCGTTCTTGGTGCCCGAGAAACACAGTGCATCGACGCCCACTTGCCAGGTCAACTCTGCGGGTGAGGCGTTCAAGCTGGCACAAGCGTTGGCAAAGCGTGCACCGTCCATGTGCAGCCGAAGGTCATGCTTATCTGCCATGGCGCGAATGGCCAGCAGCTCTTCGCGGGAGTACACAGTGCCCACTTCGGTGGCTTGAGTGAGCGATACCACCTTCGGTTTTGGGTAGTGGATATCGCTGCGCTTGGTCACCAGCGCCTCAATCCCTTGCGGCGTGAGTTTGCCGTTCGCTCCCGGCGAGGTCAGCAGCTTGGCACCGTTGGAGAAGAACTCCGGCCCACCGCACTCATCGGTTTCAATATGCGCCAGCTCATGGCAAATCACGCTGTGGTAGCTGCGCCCCATCGCGGAGAGCGCCAGTGAGTTGGCTGCAGTGCCGTTGAACACGAAAAATACGTCACAATCGTAGTCGAACATTTCACGAAAACGGTCGGCGGCGCGGGCGGTCCAGCGGTCGTTGCCGTAGGCTAAATCATCGGCCTGATTGGCTTCGAGTAAGTACTGCATCGCCTCCGGGCAGATACCGGAGGTGTTGTCACTGGCTAAAAATCGTGGGGTACACTCCGAGGGCATGACGATAATCCTTTTGTCTGACGGTCGTGCGGCGCAGGCTGGGTGCCACCCGCGCCTTAAATCCCTAACGTGGCTTAGTAGTTAGGGTGATCCATCAGTCTATCGCCATTTTAGCGTTAACGTCACGCCCCCCACGCGAGTTACAGCGAGGCCGCCAGCCGGGTGCCTTGATCAATAGCGCGCTTAGCATCCAATTCGGCCGCTTCATCTGCGCCGCCAATCACATGCACGCGGCTACCCGCTTGGGCCAGCGGCGAAATCAAGTCGCGTACCGACTCTTGGCCTGCGCACACCACAATGGTGTCCACCTCGACCACCTGCTCTTGCCCTTCGCGGCGGATGTGTAAGCCCGCATCGTCGATGCGCACATACTCGCAGCCGGCCAGTGTTTCTACGCCACGCTGCTTTAACGAGGCACGATGCACCCAACCCGTGGTTTTACCCAGGTTTTTGCCTGGCTTAGAGCTTTTTCGCTGCAGCATCACAATGCTGCGCGGTGAACGTGGCGGCTGCGGCGCTTTTAAGCCGCCACGTTCGCCCACTGCTAAATCCACGCCCCACTCATCGCACCATGCGGTCACCTCCATGGTGGGGTGCCCCTCGTGGGAAAGCAGCTCCGAAACATCAAAACCAATGCCGCCTGCCCCAATCACCGCCACGCGCTTGCCTACTCGTTCAGGCTGCTCAATGGCGTCTGCATAGCTCAGCACGCTGGGGTGGTCGGCCCCAGGTAACGCCAGTTCACGGGGCACCACCCCCGTGGCAATCACGATTTCGTCAAAATCTGCCAGGGCGCCTACAGTGGCTTCGGTGTTTAAGCGCACGTCCACCGCGTGCTTTTCGAGCATGACGCGGAAGTAGCGCAGAGTTTCGTTAAACTCTTCTTTACCGGGGATTTTGCGAGCGTAGTTAAACTGCCCACCCAGCTCGCTGCGCCGCTCAAAGAGCACCACGGCATGCCCACGACTGGCCGCCGCTACTGCTGTGGCAAGCCCCGCTGGGCCGCCGCCTACCACCGCTACCCGCTTAGGTGTTTGCGCAGGCGCCAGGGTGATCTCGGTTTCGTGGCAGGCACGGGGGTTGACCAAGCAGGAAGTCAGCTTGCCCATAAAGGTGTGATCCAAGCAGGCCTGGTTACAGGCGATGCAGGTATTGATCTCCTTCGCCAAGCCCGCCTCGGCTTTACGCACCCACTCGGGGTCAGCCAAAAACGGACGCGCCATCGACACCATATCCGCATGGCCCTCGGCCAGTACGCGCTCAGCCACCTCCGGCATATTGATGCGGTTGGTGGTAATCAGCGGAATCGACAGCGCCGCGCGAATGCGGCGGGTGACTTCGGTAAACGCGGCCCGGGGCACGCTGGTCACGATGGTCGGCACCCGTGCCTCGTGCCAGCCAATGCCGGTATTGATGACGTTCGCGCCAGCGGCTTCAATGGCCTGGCCCAGTTGTACGACCTCTTCCCAGGAGCTGCCCTCTTCCACCAGATCAATCATCGACAGGCGGAAGATCAGCAGGAAGCGCTCGCCAACCGCTTGGCGAATACGCTTGACGATCTCGACAGGGAAACGCATACGCCGCTCAAAATCTCCGCCCCAGTCGTCGTCACGCTGGTTGGTGCGGCGGCAAATAAACTGGTTGATCAAATAGCCTTCCGAGCCCATCACCTCAACCCCATCGTAGCCCGCCTGCTGGGCCAGCGTGGCACAGCGCACGTAGTCGGCAATCTGCTGCTCTACCTCGTCGCTGGAGAGCGCTCGGGGGGTGAACGGGTTGATGGGGGCTTGCAGCGCCGAGGGGGCCACCAGCTCTGGTGAGTAAGCGTAGCGCCCGGCATGCAAAATTTGCATGCATAGGTGCCCACCGGCGGCATGTACCGCATCGACAACGTGGCGATGCTCCGCCACTTGAGACTCCTCTGTCAGCGCGTTGGCACCTTGAAATACCGCCCCTTCGGCATTGGGCGCAATGCCACCCGTCACAATCAGGCTTACCCCTGCACGCGCGCGCTCTGCATAGAACGCTGCCAAGCGCTCAAAGCCATTCGGCGCTTCTTCTAAATTGGTGTGCATGGACCCCATCAATACGCGGTTAGGCAGCGTTAAATGTCCCACGGTTAATGGACGAAATAGGTGCGGATAAGCTGGCGCTTGGCGCATCACGGTGCTCCTTCACTGTTATTAGTACGGCGGGCAATCAATGGCTTGCCACTCACATTCAAACAAGCGTATGACATAGCGCTGGCTACGTACAGACTTTTACCACGCAACTGTATCGCCTTTTTATCCAGACGATAGTCGCTATATCGACTACCTTCCCCCTTGCCCCTGGCGGCAAAGCGCGTCACATTAACCGGCTAACGATCAGGGATTGAATCTAGGGAATGTGCTATGCCATTGATTTACTTTTTACCGCCGCTGGCCACCGTACTGATATGGTCCGGCAATATGACCATCAACCAGCTTTCGGTAGATGCCATCGCTCCTAGCAGTATCGCGTTTTTACGCTGGCTGCTCGCCCTCGTCGTCATGACTCCTTTTGTGCTGCCGGCCGTACTGCGTCACCAAGATGAGATCGTGCGTAACTGGCCAAAGCTAGCTCTGCTAGGGCTTTTAGGGATGGGGCTATGGCAGGGGCTGGCTTATATCGCTGCGGAAACTACCACCGCCACCAATATGGGCATTCTTGCAGCAATGGTGCCGCTGCTCACGGTGCTATTGAGCGCGCTAATTTTGAAGGAACCACCCACATTAGGCGGCGTCGTAGGCGGCGTGCTCGCCTTTATCGGCGTCACCGTGCTGCTGGGCCGCGGCAACCCACTTTCTCTGCTGCAGTTAGAGGTGGCGCAGGGCGACGCGCTAATGGTGGTCGCCGCCACCTGCTATGCGCTTTATGGCGTGATGCTCAAACGCTGGGCGATGAATCTGCCTCCTTGGGTCATGCTCTATGCCCAGGTCTGTTTTGCCGTGTTGTTCTTGCTGCCACCCTACTTGATGGGCCCCATGACGCCGGTGGATGGGAAGAACGTTTGGCTGATCCTGTACGCAGGCATTCCTGCTTCCGTTATTACCACGTTCTTGTGGATGCGAGCGGTCCGCCAAATCGGCGCTAACCAGGCGAGTATCTTTATCAACCTGATGCCGCTATTTAGCGCGCTGATTGCCATGGCGTTACTGGGTGAACAGGTATCGGGGTTCCACTTTATAGGTGGGCTGTTAATCCTTGCCGGGGTGATCATGGCGCAAACGCTGACACGTCCGTTGGTACGCGCGGCAGCCGCCCGTAAAACGCAAAGCGTACAGCAGTGATACAATAGGCCAACTTCATTTTATGAATGGGAACCCCTGACCTATGTCCCTAGAAGACCTGCACCTCAATCTGCGTAACCTCACCAGCGACGACTACGAGCAGCTGAAATCGCTGATGGATGCGGTGTATCACGATATTGGTGGCGCTTGGCCTAAGCACACCATCGATAAGCTGATCCAGGAGTTTCCCGACGGCCAGATTGCCATTGAAGACGACGGCGTACTGGTGGGCGTCGCCCTCACCGTGCAGGTGGATTACGACGAGTTCTCCAACCCGCACAAATACGACGATTTGATCGGCCATCGTGAAATCATCCTGAACGATCCGGAAGGCGATGCCATGTACGGGCTGGATGTACTGATCCACCCAGACTATCGCGGCTACCGCCTGGGCCGCCGCCTATACGAAGCGCGTAAAGAGCTGTGCCGTTCGCTCAACCTGCGGGCTATTTTGGCGGGCGGACGTATTCCCGAGTATCACCAGCACGCCAGCGAGCTAACGCCTGCCCAGTACATCGACAAAGTCTCCCGCAAAGAGATTTACGACCCGATTCTGTCGTTCCAGCTTGCCAACGACTTCCAGGTCAAACGTCTGTTACGCAAGTACCTGCCGGAAGACGAGCAGTCCCGAGGCTACGCCACGCTGTTGGAGTGGAACAATATTCTGTTCGAGCCCGCTGAAAACGTGCTAGACACTCGCCCCACTCAGGTACGCGTGGGCGCGGTGCAGTGGCAAATGCGTGAGTTCGCCTCCGTGGAGGCTGCGCTGCAGCAAATCGAGTATTTCGTCGATGCGTTGTCGGATTATCAGAGCGACTTTGCCGTTTTCCCGGAGCTGTTCACCACGCCACTCATGGGCCTGCAGGATCGCGCCGCGCAGAAAGACCAGACCGCTGCCATCCGCTTTTTGGCGGGCTTCACCGACCGTTTCAAGAGCGAGCTGTCGCGGATGGCGGTGTCCTACAACATCAACATCGTCGGTGGTTCGATGATCGAGGTGGGTGAGGATGACCGTCTTTATAACGTGGCTTACCTGTTCCATCGGGACGGCGAGGTGGAGAAACAGTCCAAGCTGCATATCACCCCGCAGGAGCGGCGCGACTGGGTGATCGAAGGCGGCGACGATCTGCAGGTGTTCGATACCGATGCAGGCCGTGTCGGCATCCTGATCTGCTACGACGTGGAATTCCCGGAACTGGGCCGCCTGCTGGCCGACCAGGACATGGACATTCTGTTCGTGCCGTTCTGGGTCGACACCAAAAATGGCTACCTGCGTGTGCGACACTGCGCTCAGGCGCGGGCTATCGAGAACGAGTGCTACGTGGTCATCTGCGGAAGCGTCGGCAACCTGCCGTCCATCGAGAACCTGGATATCCAGTATGCCCAGTCGGCGGTATTCACCCCCTCCGACTTTGCCTTCCCCCATGACGCAGTGCTGGCCGAAACCACGCCCAACACCGAGATGATCATCTTCTCGGACCTGGACTTGACCCGCCTGACCGTAGTGCGTGCAGAAGGCTCGGTCACCAACCTCAAGGACCGCCGCAAGGATCTCTTCGACCTGCGCTGGCGGGACTGGTCGCTGAAGTCCGGCAGTAGGCAAGAAGACTAACGCTCAACCTGCGACCCACTACGCATAAGTACGCCAACGCCGCCCACCGGGCGGCGTTTTGTCATTCACAAATCGCTATTCACAGCTTTCTATTCACACCTCCCTATTAACCACTCACCCAAGAGCTACTCATCCGGCCAAACAAGGTGGCTCGGCACGCGGCCTTTGGCATCGAACGCGACGCCCTCGGCACGCAGCTTTTCGTGCTGGCGTGCCGCGCCGCCGTGGTCAGCCAGTTTGAGTGACGCGGAAATGACACGATGCCAGGGTAGCTGATGCCCCTCGGGCAGGTGACGCATGGCCGACCCCACCATGCGCGCCGTTGCTCCTTCGGTCATCTTGGCAATGCGGCCATAGGTCGTCACCCGCCCCGCCGGAATTTGATCGACAATAGTGTAAATCTGTTCGAGCAGTTCCGGGCGCGGCATGACAACCTCGTTTGGCTTATGGCGTTGGTTTAGAGCGCTTCGACAAGCTGATCAATGGCTTGGAAGGCTTCTTTCATCGCGGCATCGCGGTGAGCGTCGCCCATGTTCAAACCTTCAGCAAACACCACTTCCACATCGCGAATGCCCATCAGGCCCAACATGGTTTTCAGGTGCGGCGTTTGGCTATCGAACTCGGTGCCCGCGTATTGACCGCCACGAGCGGCCAGAATGATAGCTCGCTTGCCTTCGATCAGCCCCTGGGGGCCGTTTTCGGTGTAGCGGAAGGTTTCACCGGCGCGCAGCACGCGGTCAAACCACGCTTTCAGCTGTGACGGAATGCCCAGGTTGTACATCGGCACCGCCAGTACCAGCACGTCGTTAGCGCGCAGCTCTGCCAGCAGCTCATCCGAGTGCGCGGCCAGCGCCTGTTGCTCGGTGGTGCGCTCGTCAGCCGGGGTCTGCCACGCGCCCAGCTCTTCGATGGCAAGGTGCGGCAGCGCGTTGGCAACCACATCGCGGTGGGTAACGGCGACGCCATCACGTGCAGCGGCCTGCTGCTGAAAATGGCTCGCCAGCGCGTTGGACTGGCCGTTGTCGCCGAGGATAGAAGAGGTCACTAACAGGGCACGAGTGGTCATGAAAATTCCTTAAAAACAGAGAGAAGGTTAGGCGCTATTCTACGGCGCTTTTCGGTGAGCAAAAGCGCAACGTTTTCCGATCTACATTCGACAAAATCGAACTATTCACCCATGAAAAAGCCCCACGCGTGGCTGCTTGAATCGCAGCAACGCGTGGGGCAGATGACGACTAGCAAGCAGATACGTGGCTATTTCTTAGTCGGCCAGGCGTTCGGATCTACTTTGTTCGCCAGCTTCGGAAACTGGCTAGGGTCGAAGACCGGTTCTTTACCCGCCTTGAGCTGCGTGTCGTAATCTTTGAACAGCGCAAAGGCAATGGGCGATAGCAGCAGAATCGCCACCAGGTTAATGATCGCCATCATACCCATGGAGAGATCCGCAAAATTCCAGATAGCTCCCAGGCTGGCCACAGAGCCCACCATGATCATGCCCAGCACGGCCAGACGATACAGCATCACCGCCAGGGGTGCCCGGCGGCCAGCCAGGTATTCGATGTTGGACTCACCGTAAGAGTAGTTGGCAATCACGGACGTGAACGCAAACAGCAGAATCGCTACCGCAATGAACATGCCGCCCCATTCGCCCACATGGCTGGAGAGCGCCATCTGGGTCAGCTGGATGCCGTTGCTCTCCTCGCTGGCCAGCAGTTCCGGGCCCGCCATAATGATGATTGCTGCCGTCGCGGTACAGATCACCAGGGTATCCAGAAAAACGCCCAGCATTTGAATAAAACCCTGAGCTGCCGGGTGATCCGGGCGGGTGCTGGCAGTCGCTGCCGCGTTAGGCGCAGAGCCCATACCCGCTTCGTTAGAGAACAAGCCGCGCTGAATACCGTTCATAATCGCTTGGGAAATGGCATAGCCCATCGCACCGCCGGCCGCCTGCTCAATACCAAAAGCGCTCTGCACGATTGTCATGATGGCAGCGGGCAGGTCGCTAATATTCAGCGCCACCACGACCAGCGCCAAGATCAGGTACAGCAGTGCCATCAGCGGCACCACTAACTCGGCCACTTTCGCAATCGACTTCAAGCCGCCGAAAATAATCGGCGCGACGATGGCCATCAAGACTAACCCCATGGCCCAGGTGGGAATGGCGAATGCCTGCTCCATGGCCTGGGCGATGGAGTTGGCCTGTACGCTGTTAAACGCCAACCCAAACGCAATAATCAGGCAGATAGAAAACAGTACCGCCAGCCAGCGCAGCCCCAAGCCGCGTTCGATGTAGCGCGCCGGGCCACCGCGAAAGGTGTTATCGCCATGGTCGGTTTTGTAGGCCTGAGCCAGCGTGGACTCCACAAAGCTGGTCGCCATGCCCACCATGGCGGTCATCCACATCCAGAAAATCGCGCCGGGGCCGCCGAAGTAGATCGCCACCGCAACGCCCGCTAGGTTACCCGTGCCCACCCGCGCGGCGAGACTGGTAGAGAGCGCCTGAAACGAGGAAATACCGCCGTTGGACTGCCGGGAACCGCGCAGCAGCTTGAACATATGTCCGAAATAACGAATTTGAATAGCACGGGTCATGACCGTGAAATAGAGGCCAGCACCGATGAGCAGGTAAATCAGCACACTGCCCCATAACAGCCCATTGCCGCGGTCCACCATCACGGTCAACAGGGGAGGAAGAGTAAAATCCATACCAAACACACCTTTTTTAAAACAAAGAAGGCGCATCATTCTTCACGGTTGCACCAAAATGGCAAGAAAATTGGTGCATTTACTCATTATCAGCAAAAAAACCAATTAAACGGAAGTGGCTAACCAATCCCACACCTCCCCAGCTTCTTCGCTTACCTGCCGCTTACTGGGCCGCACCAGCCAGAAGCGCTCATCGCTGGGCACCTCTACGTTAAACGGCGCCACTAAATCCTGTCGTTGATCCAGCAAACGGCGATGGGTTAACGCCACACCGCCCCCCTGGCTGGCTAATGCCAAGGTCATCACTTGGTTATCGCAGGTAAGCGACAGACACTCGGCCTCCAAATGGGCGATACCCGCCGCCTGCAGCCAGCCGGGCCAACCTACGCCAAAACCTACCGCGTGCAGCAGCGTATGCCCTGCTAGGTCGCTGGGTTTGGTTAACTCACGGGCCAACGCCGGAGTACATACTGGCAGCAGTTGCTCGTCGCCCAGCGGCAGCATCTCTAGTCCACTCCACTCGCCACGGCCATAGCGGATTTCAATGTCCGCCCCTTCCGGGCCAAAGTCGTCAGGCCAGATCGCACTCACCAAACGCAGTAATAGATGGGGCTTTTGCTGATGCAGCGCCACCAGCCGTGGTGCTAGCCAGGATTGCTGAATGACCGGCGTTGCGCGCAGCGTCACTGGTTTTTCACTAGTCATCCCAAATACTTCCGTGGTGCCCTCGCTAATGCGGGAAAACGCATCATGAATGCTAGGCAGCCACGCTTGCCCGGCAGGTGTCAGGGTGAGGCTTCGGGCATGGCGCACAAACAGCTTCTGGCCTAAGCGGTCCTCTAACAACCGAATACGCTGACTGATGGCCGCCTGGGTAACTCCTAACTCACTACCGGCGGCAGTAAAGCTCAGGGTGCGGGCAGCAGACTCAAAGGCTTGTAGCCATAACAGCGGTGGTAATTGGATCATGAAAAAGCTACCTATAAATAAAACAAAGTCTTTGGGGCCAGATTAATCGTTTGTCACTGCACAGAGGACTCCGCATCCTATATAGAAGCATTCAACAACATGTCATCAACCTACAGCGAGGCCTTTATGACCAGCGCACTAGCAGCGACGGAAAAGCGTTCAGCCCCTCAAATGAGTGAACTCACGCCTTATGAACACGGCCCGGCACTCAGCGATGCCACGCTCACCGACAGCAGCCTTGCGCTGACCTGGGAAGACAGCACTCACACAACGCTGCCACTGCTATGGCTGCGCGACCACTGCGCCTGCGCCCAGTGTCGCCATCCGCAAACCCGCGAGCGCCTCTACCTACCGTTAGACGATATCGAACAGGCACCCAGCGTTACCCTGGCAGATGGTCACCTCTATTTACAGTGGCAGGATGGTCATGTGAGCGCCTTTCATAGCGGCTGGCTGTACCAGCGCCGCCCTGAGGCGACGCGCTTTTCTACACTGCCCGCCCCGCAGCCGTGGCGCGACGACTTCTTCCCCGAAGGCGTTCGCCACACCGACTTTCTGACCCCAGAAGGCGAGAAAACCTGGCTGACCGCCATGCTACGCGACGGCTTGGCGCTGGTCACCGACGCACCGCTGGTGGAAGAGGAAGTCAGCCGCCTTGCCGAGCGCATTGGCCCGCAACGCGCTACCAACTTTGGCGGGCGCTTTAATGTTCGCTCCAAGCCTAACCCCAACAACGCGGCCTATACCGCTGCCGGTCTACCGCTGCATATCGACTTGCCCAACTGGCAGCAGCCGCCGGATATTCAACTGCTCTACTGCCTGCAAAACGACGCCAGCGGTGGCGAGTCGCTGTTTGCTGATGGTGCCCGAGTGATCAATGCCCTACGCGAACAGGACCCGGAAGCGCTCGTTATTCTCAGCGAAACGCCCATCGATTTTCGCTTTCAGGACGACACCCACGATATCGCCATCAAAGCCCCAGTGATCACCCTAGATAGCCAAGGCGAGCTAGTGGAGATACGCCTTAATAACTGGATACGCGACACCCTCCACCTGCCCGCTGAAAAAATGGCGGCTTGGTACCGCGCTTATAAAGTGCTGTGGCAACTCTTCCACAGCGACGCCCATCAGTTGGAGTTCACCTTAAAACCGGGCCAGATGGTGGCGTTCGATAATCGTCGCGTGCTTCACGGCCGCCGGGAGTTCGATCCCAATAGCGGTGCTCGCCATCTTCAGGGAACCTATCTAGACCGCGACATGCTGGCTTCGCGCCTGCGTGTTCTCGCTCGTACCGCCGCGTAATCACAATAACCTAAGCAAGGAGATCCTCTTCCATGACGCGCTTAACCCGTCCACTCGTTTCTACGATTGCCCTAAGCTTGGCAGGCGTTACCACCCAAGCCGCCCTTGCCGATGACGCCACGCTCGATTTCGGCGTCCCGGCCTGGCCCGGTATTACGGTAAAAACCGAAATTGCTGAGCAGCTCCTTAATCCGTTGGGCTACGACACTCAAACCCACGAAATCGGCCTGCAGGTGATCTACCAAGGCATGGAGAGTGGCGACGTCGACGCCTTTTTAGGCGCTTGGCTACCCGCACAAAAAGAGATGTTCGAACCGCGCAAAGCCTCTGGCGTGCTTACCGATGTCGCCAACAACGTCGATGGCGCTCAGATGACGCTGGCCGTACCGACGTACCTGCATGAGCGCGGCATTCAAAGCTTCGCGGATTTAGATGAACACCGTGATGAGTTCAACAGCCAAATTCATGGCTTTGGCGCAGGGTCGGCGGCGAGCGAGATTCTCCATAACGCGATTGATAACGACACTTGGGGACTGGGCGACTGGAGCTTAGTGGATACCAGCGAAGTGGGCATGCTCTCCGCCGCTCAAGATGCGATTTCCAGAGAAGAGGCCATTGTGTGGGTCGGTTGGACGCCCCACTGGATGAACCTTGAGCTGCCCATGCGCTACCTGGAAGACCCGGAAAACCTGTTCGGTGAGAACAACGGCGAAAGCGACGTACGCACCCTACTGCGCAGCGACTACGCCGATGCCCACCCGGCGCTGGTTACCTTCTTTGAGCAGTTTAGCTTTACCGCCGACGAGCAGAGCTGGATGATCCAAGCCTTTGGCCAAGAGGAGCGTGACCTTGCCGAGGTGGCCCAGCAGTGGATCAACGACCACCCCGAGCGCGTGGAAGCCATGCTGGCCGATGTGACGACCACCGAGGGTGACGCTGCCTGGCCTGTCATTGAAGCGCGTCTACAATAACGCGTTCGTTCACCCCACCGCCGCAGTGGCGTATGCTAACGCTCTTTTGCCAGATAGGCGGTGGGGATGGAATGTCACGAACGTTGCTAAAAGGGCTAGGCTTACTGATCACGCTGGTGATACTGGGCGTGATGTGGCGCTACCTGCAGCAGCAAGGGCTGCTGACTCAGGCGCAGCTCGAAGCACTCACTACCACCATTAGCCAGTGGCAGCGTGCCCCCTGGATGTTTGCCGCCGTCATGGCCGTCTATACCGGTTCGCTGTTAGTGATGTTTCCGCTAAGCCTGCTGGTCGTGTTGACCGGCCTGCTGTTTGGCCCGGTATGGGGATTGGCTTACGCTACGTTGGGCACGCTGAGTTCGTCGGTGGTGTCTTACTGGGTGGGCCACTGGCTGGGGCGAGATGCCCTCATGCGCTACGGTGGCCGCCACCTACGCGGCCTTTCCGGCTATCTCTCCCAACGCGGCATTCGTACGATGACGGTGATCAACCTGCTGCCGCTGGCTCCCTTCACGCTCACCAATATGTTGGCCGGGGCGTTTCATCTCAATTTCCGCGACTACATGATCGGCTCGACGCTGGGCATCGTGCCGGGACTGGCCGCCGTCATCCTGCTCGGCAGCCAGCTAGGGGCGCTGTTCACCGCTGCCTCACAACAAGAGTTGGTGCTGGCCGTGGCAGGCGTGGTCGTCGGGGTGGGGCTACTCTGGCTACTCAAGCGCGTGGCCACCGCTCGGACGAGCCGTCCTCGAAACGACGGCTAGCCTCTCGCTTGCATCACTTGGGCTGACGCTCGTGGGTCTGATGCGTCGTGTGATGTTTCGCTAGCACCTCGGCATAAAAGTGCGCCACCGCGGCGGCAAACTTGCCGATATCGTAGTCAGCGGCGAACGCTTTGGCTTGATCGCCGAGGGTTTTGCGCAACGCGTCATTCTCGGCCAGTTCCACCACTCGCTGCCCCCACTTCTGGCGGTTTTGCGGCGTCTTGAAGCCGTTGTGGCCATCGCGCACCACGTCATCGATACCGCTCGAGCGTACGGCGACCACCGGAAGCCCAGCGGCCATGGCCTCTAGAATCACCATACCTTGTGTTTCCGAGGTAGAGGCAAAGACGAAGACATCGCCTACGTGATAGTAGAGCGCCATCTCTTCAGGAGGCACGGCCCCCACCAAGGTGACCTGTGCTTCCAAACCCAGCGTGTCGATCTGTGTTTGGATCGCGTGTCGGTCCGGGCCGTCGCCGACCAACAGCAAGCGTAGGCTGGTCTTTCCCTGGCGCTTCAACTCTGCCAACGCTTCCAGCATGAAGCCGATGTTCTTCTCTTTACTGATGCGAGAAACGCTTACCAGCACCGTATCGTCGGCCGCGATAGCCAACTGCTGGCGAAGCGACGCCACGGCCTCCTCGTCGGCATCGGCAAAGCGCGCCGCGTCGATCCCCGTGGGCTGCACCATCGTCGGCGTCTTGACCCCAATCATGCGCAGGTACTCCTCTGCCGAGTAGGTCGGCACGATGACCCCCTGGCAACGATTGGAGAAGCGCTTGATCAAATAATGAGAGATCAGGTTGCGAAATAGTGCCCCCGGCAGCGGTACGAAGTGGGCGTAGTGCTCCAGGCGCGTGTGATAGGTGTAGATGACCGGCACTTTCAAACGACGCCCCATCCACAGCCCCATCGACCCCAGCCAGAACGGGTGATGTACATGGATCACATCGGGCTTGAACTCACGCAGGCAGCGGCGAAATCGCGCGCTGAACGGGTTGGTCAAGCGAAATTCACGCTTCTCGCCAAACGCCATCAGAGTGGGTACCCGCAGGATGGTGTCATCGTCCTGCCACGACTCCCGGTAGCGCGGCACCAGCAGCTGCACCCGATGCGAGAGATCGCCCAGCCCCTGGCGCAGCCGCTCCACAGAAACCGACACCCCAGAAACAAACGGAAAGTAGTTGTTCGACACCATCGCCACCCGCAGACTTTTTTCCAGGTAGGGCGTGGGGTCGATGTCGAAGTCGGGATAGTAGTCGCGCTCTTCGAAAATCAGCCGATACAGGCGCATGGCCAGCAGTGTCAGCAGCCCAACGATCAGCAAGAACCGTGGATAGCTGACGTAGAAGAAGGCATAAATCGTCGAGCCCACGCTGCTCAGCATGCGCCACCAGCCGGGGAGGTCGACGTTCAATCGCACCGGCGAGATGCCCACGCTGTCACCGGCCACCTCGACGACGACGTAATGATGAAAACTCTCATCGGCATCCAGCAGCAGGCCGCCCGCGCCGCCGGTGGTCACGTACGTCACCCCGTTGACGGTTTGCTGGGCGTATAGCGAGAGATTCGCGGAAAACACCGTATCGACCCCATAGCGCTCGGCCAAACGCATGATGCCTTCAGCAAGCCGGGGATCGTTGAGGTAGTTATCTTCTTCGAACAGCGGGGCATCCTGGATGACGTTATGCAGTGGCAGGCCCACGAACACGAACCGATGAGCCGCGTCAGAGGCGGCTAGCTCGCGCTCCAGCCAATCCAACTGCCAGGAAGTCGACGACTTGCCGGTACCATCAAGAAAAATGAAGTGGCTGTTGCCCGCCACGAACGCATAGAAATGCGGGCCAAAGTAGTCGTAAAACAGGTAGCTGCCGAAATCGCTGTCTTCATTATCGCCGTAGGTCAAGAGATAAGGCATGTCGAGCAGTTCGAGGCTGTGATAAATCGCCTGATAACTCTCCTGCTGGCCGCCACTCACCGCATTGCCCGCCGACACCATGAAATCGATATCACCCTGGTTGAGCAGCGGAACGATCTCGTCTTGAAAGACGTTTACCGAGTTATTGATGTTGCCCACCACCGCAAAGCGGTAGGCATCTCGGCCTGCTAGTCGGTCGCGTACCTCGGCGACTTCTACGGTATGCAGCGATTCGAACTCGGGTTCGGCCACGTAGAGCCACACTTGGTGAATGATCAACCCCGCCACCAGCGCAAGGTTCAAAACGAAAAACAGCCTCAACCAGCGCTGGCGGGAGAGGCGAAAAAGGCGTCGAGGCATGTAGAGGCGCTTATCTCAAAGAGTCATTCGGTGGCTGTGACTAAAGCGCGGCACAGCCGTTCAAGGTGGCCAGCAAGCGGCGCGAACCACCCTGCTCACGATGCTCACCTAACCACACCCCTTGCCACGTGCCAAGGGCCAAGCGGCCATCGCGTACCGCAAGGCTGAGCTGAGTGCCCAATAGACTAGACGCCACATGGGCGGGCATGTCGTCGGGGCCCTCTAACGTATGCTGAAAGTAGCTCAGTCCTTCTGGCACCAAACGTCGCATGAAAGCATCCAGATCATGGCGCACGTCCGGGTCGGTGTTTTCATTGAGCGTCAACGACGCGGAGGTATGCATGAGCTGTAGATGCAAAAGCCCCTGATGGCACTCCGCCAAACAGGGCAGTGCTCTGGCGATCTCATCAGTAATCAAATGAAAACCGCGGGACATTTCCGGCAAGTGAATCTCTTGTTGATGCCACATAAACACTCCTTTGTTATATGCATTGTCAGAGGATACGTTAACAGACATACCATAGCCTATTTCCACTACCTGCCGAACAGTACCAAGAGGACCGCGTGGCGTGGTGCCACCTACCCTGATAAATTGAGCGCTGTGATGGTCTGACATTAAAAGGAGCGAGATGATGACATCCGCATGGCGGCCAAGGAGCATGGCCACGCTGGCAACCCTGGCCGTGACCGGCACATTCTTGATGGGTTGCACCGGCATTCCCGATGGCACGGAACCGGTGACTGACTTCGAGCTCGAGCGCTATCTGGGCGAGTGGTACGAAATCGCTCGCCTGGATCACTCCTTCGAAGAGGGACTAGACTGCGTAACCGCTACCTACAGTAGGCGCGACGATGGGGGCGTCAAGGTGATCAACCGAGGCTACGACCTGGAAGAACGCGCCTGGGACGAAGCCGAGGGTCGCGCCTACTTCATCGATGACGAGAGCGTGGGGCGGCTGAAAGTCAGCTTTTTCGGCCCGTTTTACGGCGGCTACAACGTTCTCGAACTCGACGATGACTACCAGTGGGCGTTGGTGGCAGGCCCTAACCGAGACTACCTGTGGATTCTGGCACGCACCCCCACGATAGCAGGCGACGTGGAGCAGCGCCTTCGTCAGCGCGCCGCCGAGCTGGACTTTCCCACCGACGAGTTGATCGACGTGGTGCAGGATCAAACCTGCCCAGGCCGCTAACGGACCCACGTTAGCCATTGGGCAAGGCGGGCACACGGCCCGCCATTTCTCGCTGTAAGAAGTCGATCAACGCGCTGATCCTTTCCGGCACATGGCGGCGATGCTCGAACACGGCGTAAAAGTCAGCGCGTATGCCCTGCCACTCCGGTAGCAGCGTTTGCAACGTCCCACTGGATAGATGCTCGTTCACATCCCACCATGAACGCAGCATCACGCCGTGGCCATCCAGCGCTAAGCGCGTAATGACCTCGCCGTCGTTACTCGCCAATGGTCCCCTGACCTTCACGGCCTGGCGCTGCTGGGATTGCCGGTGCTCGAAGCGCCATAGCGGGAAGTCGCTATCGTTTTCACGAATCACCAGGCAACGGTGCTGAGTAAGATCGCTCGGAGCCTTCAGCGGCGGCATTTTGTTCATATAGCTAGGCGCAGCGCACAAGACGCGGCGGTTGGGTAGGATACGCTTGGCGACGAGGCGTGAATCCGGTGGCTCGCCAATACGGATGCCGACGTCAAAGCCGTGATCGCTCAAATTGAGGGGGAAGTTGGTCAGCTCAAGCCAGCTCTCCACGCCTGGGTGCTCGGCGCAAAACCGCGATAGCAGCGGCGCGATATGCCGCCTGCCAAAGCCGAAGGTCGCGTTGACCCTCAGCCGACCACTTAGTCCTTGATTCGCGGTCTCGCTGAGTGAGCTTTCGAGCGTTTGTAACTCCTCCAGAATGAGACCACCTTGAGACAGGTAGCGCTCGCCTTCGAGAGTAAGCGTCAGCCGGCGCGTCGTGCGCGCCGCCAGCGTCACCCCCAGCCGAGCCTCTAGCTGCTTCAAACGTTTACTCACGGCTGAGAGAGACAGCCCAAGCTCGCGAGCAGTGGCGGTCAAGCTTCCCGCTCGCGCTAGCTGCTGAAAAAAGGCGAGGTCATCCAACATCATGGGATTATTCACTTTTAGGCAACAATAGCTTGCATAATAGCCTGATTATCTCGTCGCCAACAGGCGCTACACTCCTACTAAGCAATCACACTCCATCCTTTTCGCGACATCCAACCACATAAGGATCTTCCATGGCCCATCGTATTGCAGTCATCGCTGGCGACGGTATCGGTACCGAAGTGATGCCCGAAGGTATTCGCGCGCTGGAAGCCGCCGCCAAGCGCTTCAATATCGAGCTGGCGTTCACCAACTTCGAGTTCGGCAGCTGTGACTACTACTTGGAACACGGCAAGATGCTGCCCGACGACTGGTTCGACCAGCTCAAAGGGTTCGATGCACTGTTTTACGGAGCCGTGGGCTGGCCAGACAAAGTGCCCGACCATATTTCGCTATGGGGCTCGCTGCTGCAGTTTCGTCGCCAGTTCGACCAGTACATCAACCTGCGCCCCTGCCGATTGATGCCCGGCATCAAAAGCCCACTAGCGGGCCGCAAGCCCGGCGACATCGACTTTTACGTCGTGCGCGAAAACACCGAGGGCGAGTACTCGAGCGTCGGCGGCAAGATGTATGAAGGCACCGAGCGTGAAATCGTCATTCAGGAAACGGTGATGAGCCGTACCGGTGTCGACCGCGTACTAAAGTACGCCTTCGATCTAGCGCAAACTCGCCCGCGTAAAAAGCTTACCTCGGCCACGAAGTCCAACGGTATCTCCATCACCATGCCCTACTGGGATGAGCGCGTGGCCGAGATGGCCAAACAGTACCCAGAGATCGCCGTGGATAAGTTCCACATTGATATTTTGACCGCCAACTTTGTGCTGCACCCGGACTGGTTTGATGTAGTGGTAGGCAGCAACCTGTTTGGCGATATTCTTTCCGACTTAGGCCCGGCCTGCACCGGCACCATCGGCATTGCGCCCTCCGCCAATATCAACCCGGAAGGCAAGTTCCCCAGCCTGTTCGAGCCGGTTCATGGCAGCGCACCCGACATTGCGGGCAAGGGCATTGCCAACCCCATCGGCCAAATCTGGTCAGGCGCCATGATGTTGGAACATCTGGGACACAAGGAAGCCGCCGACGCCATGGTCGAGGCCATCGAAGCCGTGCTGGGCGAAGGCGATAGCCAAGTGCTCACCCGCGACGTAGGTGGCCAGGGCACTACGGTAAGCCTAGGGAACGCCATTGCCGAGCGGATTGGCGGCTAATCCCCTATAAAAACAACGCCCCATAACGAGCAACGCCTCGCTGCATTAACAGTGAGGCGTTGCTCGTTTTCAGCTAGCATTTTTAGCTAACGATTAACTCGCCAGCTTAGCGGCAATTTCAGCCACGTGTTTACCCTGGAAGCGGGCAATTTTCAGCTCGCGGTCATCCGGCTGGCGGGAGCCATCACCGCCGGCCAGCGTTGCAGCACCATAGGGCGTGCCGCCGCTTACTTTCGAAATATCAAACTGCTCTTCAATGCCGTAGCCAATCGGCACGATGACCATGCCGTGGTGGGCCAGGGTGGTCCAGGTGGAGGTAATGGTCATCTCGTCGCCACCGCCGGTACCGGTCGAGGTGAATACGCTCGCCACCTTGCCACGCAGCGCGCCGTTGGCCCACAAACCACCGGTTTGGTCGAGGAAGGTACGCATCTGGCCGGCCATGTTGCCAAAGCGAGTGGGCGTGCCGAAGATGATGGCATCGTAATCGGCCAGCTCTTGGGGCGTGGCTTCCGGCGTGGTGAAATCCTGCTTGCCGCCCGCGTTTTTGAACACCTCTTCCGGCATAGTTTCGGGCACGCGTTTGACCGTGACCTCTACGCCATCAACACCCTTTGCACCCTCCGCCACAGCGGCTGCTAAGGTATCGATATGTCCATACATGGAATAATAAAGTACCAGTACCTTCGTCATTACTCACTCCTTTGCACTTGCATTCAAGCATTAGACAGGTTGCCCACGGCGGGCAGTGAAAACTCATTAAAACATAGCGCAGTTAAGCGTAGATAAAAGCGAATGTTTTCGACGCCGCGCTTCGATTTCATCGATGTGCCGACCTTGCACTTGTGCCACTTCGGCACTAAAAGCGCTGGGCCTGAAAACGCTTGTAGCGATCTGCCATAAGCGTTTTCTTGTACCAACAACTTTCATCTTCCCACCGACCATTTTCACGCGAACGACGCCCCCACTTGTGGTCAACGGCCAGCGTGGTAAAGGTAGGGTAACAAAAAGCGAATGCCCATGCTTAAGGACACTTTCATGCTAGGCCAATGGCTCGACTGGACGCTTGACGGCGAACGCCCTTCCCCGCGCATCGGCCGCTTCCCAAGCGGCACTTACCATCTTCATGGGCCAGGTGTTCTGGAACTAACGCCCAATATTTTGCGCCCAGAGGCCCGCGCCTGTGTGTTTTCTGCGGCGATACACGGTAACGAAACCGCCCCGGTGGAACTGCTCGGCGATTGGCTGAGCGCTTTGGAAGCCAGCACGCTGCAGCTAGGCGCGCCGGTGCTGGTGATCTTGGGTAACATTCCCGCGTTAAAAGCGCACAAACGCTTCATTGCTACCAACCTCAACCGGCTTTTCAAACGCGATCTGGACGAGCGGGGGCCCGAACCCGACCGAGCGCGAGAGCTAATGGAAGCAGTAGATACGTTCTTCGCCCGTCATCATGCGCTGCCTAAGCTACATTACGACCTGCATACCGCGATCCGTGGCAGCTTATACACCCGCTTTGTGGTAGAGCCCTATGCAGAAACTGCCACAGACGCTGAACAGTGGCAGTGGTTGGCCGCTGCCGATATGCAGGCAGTGCTGCATCAACATCAGCATAGTTGGACCTTCTCCCACTACAGCAAACACTATCACCACGCACAGGCGTTTACCTTCGAGCTTGGCCGCGTCGCGCCGTTTGGCGAGAACGACATGGCGGCGCTGGCACCGATGCTAACGTTACTCAGCTCGCTCAGCGCAGGTTGCGAGCCGCCGAAAAAAACCGCCGAAACCATGGCCTTTTTTAAAGTACAGCACGAGCTGATGCGCCAAGCGGAGGACTTTACGCTCTGCCTCGACGATGACGTGCCCAATTTCAGCCGTTTCGAGCCCGGCACCTGCCTCGCCAAAGATGGGGTAGCGGGTGATTTCATCGTGGAGAAGACACCATTACATGTGGTGTTCCCCAATGCCCACGTCGACATAGGCGCTCGTGCGGCACTGTTGGTGGTACCCAGTCATGCCATTACCTGACGGACACTTGCGCTACTGTCTGACGATGAAAACGTACTTTTCATAACGACGTCTTTTTTTATAACAACAACGAGAAGGGGCCGTCAGGACACATCGCTACGTACCAAGACCAATGTCGTCCTGATAAAGTACGCGCATTTGGCACAGTCCTGATAGAATCGCCCCTTTTTTCGCGCCAGCCGCACACACGCACGACGAATTCATTTGTTGCTGCTGCGGCAACCCTGTACTGGAGCCTAAGTTATGGCCGCTACGCCTACTCCCCTTGAAGTGCGCAATATTAAAAAGCGCTTTGGCGATACAGAAGTCCTCAAAGGCCTCTCTCTCGAAGCCCAAAAAGGTGACGTCATCACCCTCATTGGTGCCTCAGGGTCAGGCAAAAGCACCTTCTTGCGCTGCATGAATCTGCTGGAACAGCCGGACGACGGCGAACTGTACGTTCACGGCGAGCAAATCCGTTTTAAAACCACCAAGCACGGCCGCGAACCCGCCGACTGGAAACAGGTGGTTCAAATGCGCGCCAAGCTCTCGATGGTGTTCCAGAGCTTCAATCTATGGGCGCACATGACGCTGCTGGAAAACATCATCGAAGCGCCGATCCACGTGCTCGGCAAGCCGAAAAAAGAGGCCATTGAGCACGCCCACGCACTGCTGGACCGCGTAGGGCTTAGCGCTCGCGCCAACGCCTACCCGGCACAAATGTCCGGCGGCCAGCAGCAGCGCGGCGCCATTGCCCGAGCGCTGGCCATGAACCCTGAAGTAATGCTGTTTGACGAGCCGACCTCAGCGCTGGACCCGGAACTGGTGGGCGACGTGCTGAAAGTGATGCGCGATCTGGCCAATGAAGGACGCACCATGGTCGTGGTCACCCACGAAATGAGCTTTGCCCGCGACGTTTCCAGCAAAGTAATTTACCTGCACCAAGGTTTGGTAGAGGAACAAGGGGCTCCCGACGATGTACTCGGTAACCCACAGTCACCGCGCCTGAAGCAGTTCCTGGCTCCTAAATACTGATCCGCGAGGCACCCACACCATGCTCGATTTGCAAGGTTACGGCCCCCGCCTGATCGAAGGGGCGGGCGTTACCGTTCAACTGGCCATTCTATCGCTGATCTTGGCCATCCTCCTAGGGCTGCTGACGGCCAGCGCCAAGATGTCGCGTAACTGGCTGTTACGTCGCACCGCCACCGTTTACACCACGGTGATTCGCGGTGTGCCGGACCTAGTGCTGATGATGCTGCTGTTCTTCGGTGGCCAGATCGGCGTCAATGCCATCAGCGACATGCTGTATTACAACTACGACATCGACATTTACATCAATTTCAATGCCTTTGCCGCAGGCGTACTGACCATCGGCTTTATCTTCGGTGCCTACATGGGCGAAACCTTTCGTGGGGCGTTCATGGCAGTGGATAACGGCCAGATAGAGGCAGGCAAAGCCTACGGCATGAGCAGTGGTTTGGTTTTTCGTCGCATTCGCTTCCCCCAAATGATGCGCCACGCCCTGCCCGGCCTTTCCAATAACTGGATGGTACTGCTCAAAACCACCGCGCTGGTCTCGGTGATCGGCCTGACCGACATGGTCCGAGTAGCCGCCGAAGCTTCCCGCGCGACCCACGAGCCTTTCGTGTTTCTGATCCCTGTGGCGGTGGCCTACCTGCTCATTGCCAGCGTCTCCGAGTGGATCTTTGCGCGCCTACAAAAACGTTACGACATCGGATTTGGGGGGCAGTGACATGCTAGATATCTCTGCATGGTTTAACGATCTGCTGGCAGACAACCTGATCTTTACGCCCACCACCCTGGGCTACTACTGGGAAGGCTTGGTGACCACCACACAACTGGTGTTTCTATCGCTGGTGGCCGGGTTAATTCTTGCGGTTCCGCTGGCCATTATGCGCAGCTCTAAGCATAAGTGGATCAGCCTGCCGGTCTATGTGTATACCTACGTATTTCGCGGCACGCCGCTGCTGATCCAGCTCTACATCATCTACTACGGCGTTGTGTTCATCGACGGTATCCAGGAAACCTTCCTGTGGCCAGTGCTAAAAGAAGCCTTCTACCCGGCGCTTATCGCCTTTACGCTCAATACGGCGGCCTACACCACCGAGATCTTCCGTGGGGCGATCAAAGCCACGTCTAAAGGCGAGATCGAAGCAGCGCGCGCCTATGGTATGTCGCAAAACCTAATGATGCGGCGGATTATTCTGCCCAGCGCCTTTCGTCGTGCGCTGCCCGCTTACGGCAATGAAGTCATCTTCATGCTGCACGCCAGCGCGATTGCTAGCGTGGTGACGCTAATGGATCTCACCGGCGCGGCACGCTTTGTGTATGCCCGCTTTTATGCGCCGTTTGATGCCTTCCTGTTTGTCGCGGCCATCTATCTCTGTTTAACCTTTGCGATTTTGTATTTTTTCCGCTTCCTAGAGAAAAAATTACTGGCCCACCTGCGGCCACAAAATTCCTAGCTACGATAAATCCAACACGTCCAGCGTAAAACAAACGTTGGTTCAAATGCAGACTCCCCCTTTTCGCCGACCTCAACCTGGGGTACGTTAAGGGGGATCACCTTGGGTGAACCTGCTTCTTTTAGAGTCTAAAAATGAAAAAACTACTGACTGTTTCTCTGCTGAGCTTGGCCGTCGCTGCAGCATCTTCTGCTCACGCGCGCGATTACGACAACGTGCGTATCGGCGTCGACGTTCCCTACGAGCCCATGGAATACCGCACCGCTGAAGGCGAGCTGACCGGTTTCGATATCGACCTGGGCAACGCCCTATGCGAGCGTATCGGTGTTACCTGTGAGTGGGTCGAGCAGGAGTGGGACGGCATTATTCCTGGCCTGATGTCGCGCAACTACGATGCAATCATGTCTTCCATGACCATCAACGACGAACGTCGCCAGCAGGTGCTGTTCTCTGACCCCTACATCACCATGCCGTCTGCCTGGTTTGCCCCCAGCAGCCTGGATATCAGCGAAGCCAACGAAGAGACCCTTGCGGGTAAAACCATTGGCGTTCAGCGCGGCACCCTGCAGGATAACTACGTCACCGATAACTTCAGCAGCGTTGCCGACATCAGCCGCTATTCCACCGCCGACGACATGGTGCTGGACATGGAAGCACAGCGTCTAGATATCGTCTTCCTCGACTTCCCGATCGGCCAGTCCACGCTGCTAGACAGCGAAGAAGCCGAGTACGTCGTGGTGGGTGAGCGCATTAGCGAGCCTAAAGAGTACTTCGGTGAGGGTTTCGGTATCGCCTTCCGTCAGCGTGATGAAGCACTGGCCGAACAGTTCAACGAAGCTCTGGCTGAGCTTCAGGAAGACGGCACTTACGATGAAATCTACGCCCGTTACTTCGGCGAAGAGTAAGCGCTAGCTGCCTAAGATTGCCTCCCCGCTTGGGGAGGCACGCAAGCGAGACGCCATCATGCCCTCACTCCGCATCTTACCTCCCGCGCTGCATGCGCTTCGCCCAGGTACCCGTGGCAATATCGCCCGTTTCTACCTGAGCGAATGATTCTACGAATAGCCCACCCCGCCTTTTGGCACGCCCGTGCCAACTTCCCCTCGTTACGCTGACCGGTTCGGTAGCCAGCGATATTCTCTACATTCCTGAGTTCATCGGCCCGGATGCGGATTTTATTGTGCTCAGCGAAGGCCGCTGGGCCATTGACCACGTTTGGGCGCTGGGTAAACCGATTTTCAGCGCCTGCCAGGCCCCGTCACTCCAGCGAACTTGCTCCGCCAAACCGGGTCTTTACTATCACTGAACCACGTACAAGGAGGTAGCATGGCTGAATCGACGGCGGCTCACTCGGCCCCAGCCGCAGATGCGGCGGCCGCGCTACGGCCCTCATCCCACTGGACCGCCTGGGGACAGTGGCTGGCGCTGTTTACCATGACCGTGGACCACCTGACCCGCTACGTGCTGCCGGGGGATTGGGATTTAGGTTGGGCAGGCTCTTCGATTGGGCGCATTGCGTTTCCGCTGTTTGCCGCCATGGTGGCGTGGCACGGCTTATTTAATACGCGTAATCCGCTGCGCTATTCTCGGCGGATTTTGATTATCGGACTCGTCGCACAGCTGCCCTATATGCTGATGCCCCGCGCCTCCGATGCGTTTATCTTGAACGTCTGCTTCACCTTGGCCAGCGGCTTGGCACTGGGTGCTTTGGTACGCCAGGGCTGGCAGCACTACCAGCAACAAACCTTAGGTTTGGGCTGGCTGATGCTGGGAGCCGCGGTGGGCGTTACCGCGTGGTATTTGCTCGGGTTCTGGGTGGAGTATGGTCACAACGGCCTGCTGCTGATTCCGCTGTTTATGTTTGCCATGCAGGCGCTCAGCGAAACCCGAAATGCGTTGAAATCGCGCCTTTGGGCGGGGCTAGCGGCATTTCCTGTGCTCTGGATTGCCGGGCAAATGAACGCCTCCGACATGGCTAAATCGTTTACCGTGGCCACCTGCGTGATCGTGCTGATGCTGGCTGCCGGTGCTGCCCAGCGAGTGCCGCCGGTGGCGCTGGAGATGCCGCGCCGCCTTTGGCTTGCCTGGTACCCAGGGCACTTTGCCTTGATTGCCCTGTGGCTACTGATTAGCGGTCAACTGACAGGTTAGGTGCCTGTTCCGCCACACGCTTGTTCACTTCTTCACGCATCCAGGGCTGGTAGCGGCGCAGCCGCGCCCGTCCTTCGGTCTTTGCCTGATACATCGCCGTATCTGCCTGTTTAAGCACATCGGCATGGTCGCAGGCCGTGGCATCAAAACAGGTGTAGCCCATGCTAGGTGTCACCTCTACCCAGCGGCTCTCTAAACGGTACTTGCCGGACAACGCGCTCTGCACCGCATCCATGTAACGCGCCGCCACGGCGTTGAGCGCCTCAGGGTCGGTGGTATCAAATAGCGCCAGCAGCACAAACTCATCGCCGCTTAAACGGGCGGCCATATCATCCGCCTGCAAACACGACTCCAAGCGGCGCGCGACCTGCACCAATAAGTCATCCCCTGCGGCATGGCCTAGGGTGTCGTTAATCAGCTTGAAGCGGTCCATATCCATAAACATCACCAAACCACCGCGCTGGTCGCTGTTCTGCCCATTACACAGCGCCTCTAAACGCTCGATAAACAGCCGGCGGTTGGGCAAATCAGTTAGCGCATCGTAGTAAGCCTGGCGGTAGATAATCGCCTCGTTGCGCTTTCGTTCGGTGAAATCCTCAATAATCGCCACACCGCCCACCATCTGGTTGCTGGCGCTATGTACCCCGTTGAAGAACGCTCGCAAAGGCGTGCCCACACTGGCGTTGGGCAGTTGGTAAGTGCCTTCGTAATAGCCCGTGCCTTTTTCCAGCGCATCCCTAACCGCCTGAGCCACCTTTCGGTCGGCAGAGCGGTCCAGCATGCGGTAGCCGAGTAACTTTGAGCGCTCCACGCTCAGGATAGCCAGCAGTTTGCTGTTACAGTCGGTAATCTGCCCCTGCTCATCGAAGTGCAGCACGCCTAACGGCGAGTGCTGAAAAATAGAGCGATAGCGGTTTTCGCTTTCGCGCAGCTGCGCCTCCCGGGCGGCCATGTTTACCCGCAGGGCAATATTGTCGTGAATAGTACGGCTAAAGCGGCGGCTAGTGGCGATGATCAAACCTAAAAAAAGCACCAGCATCAGGCCGATTAAAATAGAGAGCGGCGAGCCCTGAAACAGAAACTGCAGCTTAAGCGGCAGCAAAATGGGAAGCACAAAGCCAATGGCGATCCACCACACCGAAGAGAGCGTAGTCACGCCCCCCGCAGCAATACCGGCCAGCACAATCGAGAGCGCGGCAATTTGGGCGGGGTGATTGTGGCTAAACAGCAGCACGCCGGAGGCGCCCCACACGCAGCCAGAAGCAATCGCCCCCACAGCAAACCAACGCTGCCAGCGCTGGCGCTGCTGCTGTAGCGCAGGCAGGCGCTTAATAAACCGCTGGGCTAGCAGTAATCTCAATCCTGAAATCGCCACCAGCACCGTAAACCACCCCAGCAGTAGCGCGGCATCCACCACCGGCCACATGGCCGCTACCAGCAGCCCACCCGCCAGCACGCTGCTCAGCACTGGCTGCCAAAGGTTGTCGTAAAGCAGGCGCACTTTTTCGCCACGCAAACGCTGCATGGTGATGTGATAGTCACGCTGATAACCACTGCGCAGCCCGGAGGCCATCGCCGTGGCGGCGAGGGGTGTGGGGGGCGACATACAAACTCCCTGTTCTTCAGTCGGCTTAACGCCAATCTTATTGGTTAGGCTTTGTTTAATACATCTGTTTTAGCACGTTTAAGTCACAAAAGTAGTCACCATCAGAATCGGGTAGGGGCCGGGGTCACCCCCGGCGCCCTCCCACACCACCGGGCATACGGTTCCGTACCACGGCGGTTCATGCAGAACGTTTAAGCCATCTTACCGTATCCAGTATCGATATCAGGCCCTGATCATAAAACCACT